>SLKL01000295.1 GCA_007134625.1 Saprospiraceae bacterium | reverse complement strand
CAAGCCCAACGAGATCGAGAGCTTTCAATCCCCTGTTGGAAAGTGCAAGATTGATGGATCTGCCTGCGCTGATATCAGTCGAACGCATATCAGGTCTTTTTTCAAATAAGACAGGTTCGTATCCCAGTTGCTTTAAACGCAACGCCAAAAGACTTCCACAAAGTCCCGCACCTACTACTGCAACATTTTTTCCTTTATCACTCATGAATAGCATTTTTTAAAATCTCAGAAAACCGATAAATATCCTCGAAAGTATTATAAAGGGGTACAGGAGCAATTCGGATGACGTCCGGCTCCCTCCAATCTGCAATAACACCGGCTGAAGATATTTTTTCAAACAATTTTTTATCGGCATTGATCACTCGAACTGAAATCTGACAACCGCGATCCTCTTCTTTTGAAGGATTAATCAATTCTATCTTATCACCGGGTATCGCCTTAAGTAGTTTTTCGCATAAGGCAGTAAGTGCGAGACTCTTTTTTCTCAACTGATCCATACCCGCACGGTCAAATAAATCTAGAGACGCTTGCATACAGGCCATTGGTAAAATGGGAGGATTGCTCAACTGCCAACCCTCTGCTCCGGACATGGGAACAAACTCAGGACCCATTTTAAATCGGGTCTCTTTATCATGACCCCACCATCCTGCAAAACGCGGAAGATCAAAGTTGTTGGCATGACGCTCATGAACGAATACGCCGGACAAAGCTCCGGGACCGGAATTCAAATACTTGTAAGAACACCAGGCTGCGAAATCAACTCCCCAATCGTGTAATTTCAATGGTACATTGCCGGCAGCGTGTGCCAGATCAAAACCGGCTACTATATCGTATTGATGTGCCCATTCTGTGATTTGTTTCATGTCGTAAAATTGCCCGCTATAGTAGTTTACACCACCGATAAGGGTCATGGCAATTTCATGTCCGTGTTTTTCAAAAGCCTCCCATATGGTTTTTCTGCTGACAATATCCGTACCCTCATCCGGTTGTAATTCGATTATCCCTTCTTTGGGGTCGTAGCCGTGGTATTTCAATTGAGACTCCACTGCATATCGGTCACTGGGAAATGGATTGTAATCAATAAGAATTTTGTATTTATCAGGTTTCGGTCGGTAAAAACTAACCATGAGTAGGTGCAGATTGACCGTCAATGAATTCATGACGACCACTTCATTTTCGCGGGCGCCAACCAGTTTTGCAGTTTTTTCTGTTAAAAATTCGTGATAGGGCATCCAGGGATATTTTCCGTGCATATGACCTTCAACTCCCATTTGTGCCCATTTTTCCATTTCTAACTGTACGTATTCATTGGCTTTTTTGGGTTGCAAACCAAGGGAATTGCCACAAAGATAAATGCAGGGATTTCCGTTAAATTCTGCCGGAATGTTGAATTCTTTTCTAAAGAGCTTTAGTGGATCATTTTCGTCCATTTTTTGAATATCAACCGGAATATTTTGACTCATGGTAGTGATTTGTTTTTTTAAAAAACCTTTATAAATCGCCAAATTTGGGAAAGTATGAAAAATGTAGTTCACGCAAAGCCGCAAAGAAGACGCAAAGTTACGCAAAGAAAAAAATGTTAATTTCAAATTATTTGACAATCATCAGCATTTAGTTTCTTTTTGTACACAGGAAAGACATGTTAATGCCTACTGGAAATCCTCTCTTGAAAGGCTTAACCAATCCAATGCAGTTCCACTTAATAATTGTTCTTTAATATTCGCCTCGTAAGGCATACTTTCGATTAATTTGCCGGGCTCCAGTTCGCCGAGGGGAAAAGGATAATCAGTTCCCAGTGCTATGCGATCTGCTCCTACAAGGCCGACGATATAATCAAGCATTTTAGGATCGTGAACCAGAGAGTCTAAGTAAAACTTCCCGAGGTATTCTCTTGGGTTTTTATCATTGTCAATCGCACAGAGATCAGGACGGACATTGAAGCCGTGCTCTATTCTCCCAATGGTAGCTGGAAAAGAACCACCCCCGTGTGCAAAAGCAACCTTTAGGTTGGGTAGTCGCTCAAAAACTCCTCCGAAAATCATAGAGCAGATAGCGAGCGAACTCTCTGCAGGCATACCAACCAGCCAGGGAAGCCAGTATTTTTCCATTTTACTTTTTCCCATCATATCCCAGGGATGGACAAAAATGGCAGCATTTAAATTTTCTGCTGCTTCAAAAAACGGAAACAAAGCGGGGTCGGAAAGATTCCAGTCATTGATGTGTGACCCGATTTCTATTCCTCTCAACCCTAGCTCCTTAATACATCTTTCCATTTCGGGAATTGCCAGATCGGGCTCTTGCATAGGGACGGTACCCAATCCGATAAAGCGCCTGGGATATCTCTGCACGATCTCAGCTATATGGTCATTCAAAAAACGGGAAACCTCCAGTGCATCTTTTGATTTTGCCCAATAACTAAACAAAACCGGAATAGTAGATAAAACCTGCACATCAACATGGTGTTCTTTGCAATCTTTCAGCCGGGCATCCGCATCCCAACAATTGTCCATCACCTCTCTGAAAAACTTGTCATCTTGCATCATACGAGCACAACAGGGTTTGTGGTGATCCAGATGTATAAAGCCTCCGTATCCAAACTTTTCTGCCCAGCGCGGCATATGGCCCGGCATGATGTGCGTGTGAATATCTATTTTTAATATGTCCTTTCCGTCCAGTTGAATCATGCTTATGTATTTTTTTCTGTAAAATAAAATCCGAGTTCTTTCCTGACTTCTTTTGGTAGTTCAGGTAATTTCGATCGCGGGATCAAGAGTGTAGAAATGTTGTGCAGGTCAATAAATATCTTGTGTTCATCCGCTGTCTTTTTAAGGTATTTGTGACCGGAAGAACCGCCGGTGCCCGTCTTTCTACCCAGCATTCGCATAACCATTTGAGCATGTCTGAACCTCCAGCTGGTCAATAAATCCTCAATTTCCAATAATCTTGAAATGAGCAGATAGGGCATTTGTAAGATGGGTTCATCTCTGTAAAGATTAATCAGCAAGGCTGCCATGGTTGCCTTATAGCTAAGTGTGAGCTCTCCTTTCTCAATGAGTTCATTGTGCTTTTCTTTATCCAATACGGTTGAAAAATAACTATCCGTATCGCCCAGCATCTGAAGGCGCATTTCTTTTTCCTTTTCAGATAAAATCTTTGATTCTGAGATGGCTTGTGACTCCTCTTCCAGCATGTTTTTTACCGCCTTCCGGTACTCCGTTAAAAAGTTAAAATCTTTAAATTTCAGAAAAGGTGTTCTTTCCAGCCAGGCTTCAAGCAGATCTAGCATAGATGGAGAATTTTCCAGGATTTCGAGTTGTTTTTTTCTGTCAGCCTTAAAGGCTTCAGTGTACTTTAATTCATTGTAAGTTATTCGTTTTTTTTCCTTTAATCCTAACATAACCTCTACTACTCTGAATTGATGTGACTGAAATCCCGATGCCGGAAAAAGGTAATTTCTGAAATCAAGAAAATCTAGTGAAGTCATGGTTTCAAGTACATTGATTTGCTGTATCAGCACTTTTTGAATTTCAATTACCCTATCCATTCTCGCAACAGCAACCCGTATGCTGCGCTCATCCACATTGTCAGTATGGAACATTTCCATTACCGACTTCAGATCGTGGATAATTTCCTTAAACCACAATTCATACACCTGATGAATGATGATAAAAAGCATTTCATCATGGGCTTCATTACCATCGATTTTGCTACGCAGATTTTGGGCGTTTAGAATCTGATCTAGCTCAAGATAGTTGTGATAATGAATACTTGCATATTTTTCGCTCATGGTCCTTATGTTATTTTACGGTTGGTCT
>SLKL01000109.1 GCA_007134625.1 Saprospiraceae bacterium | reverse complement strand
TTTGCTTTATTCAAACCTACAGAGGATTCCGAAGCAATTAAAATTAAAGCATTGGAAGACAGTAGGTTGTTATTACTTGACGGAGACCCAATTAATGAACCTGTAGCCCAATATGGTCCTTTTCTGATGAATACTCATGAGGAGCTTCAGGAGGCTATACAGGAATTTCAGGCCGGTAAATATGGCGTACTTAACTAATTATATGAAAACCTGATTTGATTCTAATCCTGGATTATCTCATTACTTGTAGTTTAATGTTTTGTTAATTCCTGCCCGGTAATCTAAATTTGGTTTTTATCCGTATATTTGTCAGCTTTAGAAGATGTGGAACCTATATAGATTAATATAGCTAAGCCTTCTAACTCAACGAACTGCATTAAAAATGAAATACAGAAACATTTCTTCCAACGTCCTTAAAAATATGGTTACCAACAAAGGTGATGACCTTTATTACCTCAGTGGTAAATCACCTGTCCTCATCGTTTTCCTCAGAAACTTTGGATGTATGTTTTGTAAAGAAGCAATGGAGGATATTGGTAAGATAAAAAATGAAATTCTCGAGAAAGGGGTTGAAATTGTCCTTGTACATATGTCGGATTTTGAATTAGGTGAAAAATTTCTAAAAAAGTTCAAGTTAGATGATCTTCGACATATTTCTGATCCCGATACTGAGTTCTATCAGGCGTTTGGATTGATGAAAGGAAATTTCAATCAGCTCTTTGGTTTTCAGAACTGGATCAGAGGGTTTGATGCCTCTATTTTAAAAGGGCACGGCATCTCACTACCTGTCGGAGATGGTTTCCAAATGCCTGGTATTTTCCTTTTGAATGGTACAAGGATTCAAAACAGCTACATCCATAAGAAGATATCAGATCGCCCTGATTATCTCGATCTATGTGAAATCGAGAAGGAGGGTGTAGGATAATCTATTTTTCATTAGTTGTTTTTTACTCTACGTTTCTTGCACTATTAATTAGTTTGCTCTCGTTCTCATGCTTATATTGATAAAACTTTGATTTTCTCAAAATGAGCCAATTGTTACGTTTTCTATTTTTATTGATGTCTTGCTGCTTTTTCAGCAACACTGTTTTTAGCCAGCAACTAAAAACTCCACTTGATTCTCTCCGATTTTATGGGGATGTCTTTTCCAATGCTGTTGTTGATGAGCATCGTTTGGTCGGTGCTAATGAGTTCGAACGACTTTTTGGAAAAATTCTGGAAAAAGAAGATGCACTCTCAATAGTCGAAAATATTCCATTTATCAGCAGACAATTGGCACCTGATTCTTCTTTTGCGATATTTACCTGGAGATTGGCATTGAAAGATATGTCTGACTTTAATTACTACGGCTACATTTACTCTCCATCGGCTGAATTCAGCCCTATCAAGCTGAATAATTTCATGGAAAGCGGCAGAATAGATGAATTCTCGATTCTGACCCCTGACAATTGGCCGGGAGCATTTTACTACAATATGAAACACTTTCAATTGCCCGGAGGTAAAGATGCGTGGTTGTTATTCGGGGTAAATGGACATAGTAAGTTTACGAGAATCCGGATAATGGATGTACTGCACAGAACGGGAGACGATTTTTACTTCGGCTATCCGTCCTTTGGTGAGAATCCCGACATGATACCACGCAGGGGAAAAACAAGAGTTATGATGGAATACTCTTTTGATGCACCGGTTTACCTTAATTTTGATCCCGAATATGAGTTGATCGTAATGAATGTAATTGACATGATCGAAGGTATTCATCCCGGACAGGGAATTACCGGCATTCCAAGCGGGGAGTATCACGGATACAGATTGGAGGATGGATACTGGATTTATGTTCCGGAAATTGTCAGAGAGAGAACAACACCACCGCCACCACCGCCACCGAACAGACGCACCGGACCAAGAAGGGATTTGTTTGGAAATCCTATTGAGGGGAGGAGAAATTAGTCTGTTTTGTTCAACAAGACTTTAATGGACTTGATATTAATGAGTCCATTCCTATTTTATCCTTAATATCAACTAAATCCCCACTCCAAATGAAAAACATCACCAGCATATTCATCAGCTTATTCCTCTCACAATTTTCGATTACTTCCTTGATAGGGTAGACTTCGGCTTTTTGTATAATTAAAGCCAGCTATTGTTAGATAGTGTTTACTGACTGACCTCTATTTATTAAATTAGCAACTCAAAAACAAATATCGGATAGCAGGTTGGAACTAAGATAATTTTTTATTAGTTGCGCCATTATGGTACACGAAAAATTATTAAACAATGATCGTAATTAGCAGTAGGGAGTTTAGACAAAACCAGCGTTTATATTTTGATAAAGTTGATAAAGGGGTGCAAGTCATTGTGCAGCGTGGCAAGGATAAATCTTATGCCTTAAGTCCGATTAGCGAGGATGATATTTATTTTAACCAAAAAATGGTGGAACGTATCAAAAAAAGTGCAGAACAAGCACTTGATGGTAAGTACATAGAAATAAGTTCTTCAGCTGAGATTAAAGAGCTTTTAGGGTTATGAGTTACAAGCTAAGACTCACTGATGTCGCTTTAAAAGATATTCAAAAACATAAGAAGTCCGGAGATAAAAAAATACTAAACCTAAACTTCAAAAAAACATTAAGAAATTAAGACTCATTAAGGATTGCATTAAGAAATACTGATCTAAAAGATGATTTTAGTTTAAACTTTTCTACCGTTATCTTTAAGAATTTTAACTACCTCCTCCTCGCTGATTCTAGCAGCTTTTGCCAATTGAGGAATTCCAATTCCATCGTCGAAAAAGGCTAAGGTCATTTTGATTTTTTCTTCCATCTTTCCTTCTTCAATTCCTTTTTCAATTCCTACGTTCATTATTCTTTGGTAAGTAGTCATAACTTTATCTTTTATTGGTTTTGGAATATTTTCAATTGATTTCGCGATAGCTTCCTCGGAAATATCTGTAACTTCAAAAGTACAAACTATAAGCTGCGCAAAAAAGTTCGTGTCTGTTTGCTCAAAAGGAAAAAGCTTTAGTATCCTATTAAAATCTTTAACTAAATTAATTGGATTGAAACGAAGTTTTTGGGTAGCCAAAGCAACAGATAGCATGCTATTTCTAATGGCACTTATTTGTTCATCTGATATCTTATTGAGTGCAATGAAAATATGTTTTAATTGAGGAACATATTTTTAATACTTTTAATATTTTGATTGAAGAACCTCGTTACATCCTGTCCCGAGACAGGCAAGGAACACCGATATGCGATTTAAGATTTTTTATAGTTTGATGTTCTTTTGTGCAGTTTCAATACTTTTTACAAAAATTGAAATCAGTTCATTATTTTCTTTTTCTGCTTTCTGTACTTTTTCCGAGTTGTTGTATAGACTTGTTCTTTTTACAATTTTCAGACAAATATGTGTTTTTCTATAAACACTAATTCTCCGCGTATATAAGAAATTGGACCTTCTTGATTTTTTTGAGGATCTCTCTTCCTAAGACGAGACCAAAAAAGAAAGTATGCTATGCGGGCAGATTCTGGTCCAAAAGACGAGGTGGCATTTCGAAAGCCATTTAGTTTGCAGCATGAGCAGAATTTGAATCCCAAATAGTTTATATCACAGAATTATTTAATACTCCAAACTTTGATAATACAAATCTAACAAAAAACAATCTCACCCACCTTAAAACGGATAACCAATTGCAAAATTCACCGTCATGTTTCGTGGATAGAGGTCTCTGAAACTACGCATTACCCAGTAAGAATCTGTTTTGGGATCTTTGAATGGTTCTTTTATTTTATAGGCAAAATCGAAACGCGCGATAAATAGATCAAAATT
>SLKL01000039.1 GCA_007134625.1 Saprospiraceae bacterium | reverse complement strand
CTTGTAGCGGTGGCCTTCATTTTCATAAACCCTCTTGATCATTGGGTATAACAGGTCTTTAATCTGTTCTGATTTTCTCCTGTAGGCGTTCATTACAATACCCTGAAAAGTCTTAACCTGATCCCACTCATGACCTTCCTTAAAGGTAGCGGCATCCATATCTGCCGGATCAACTGCAAGCGTCTTAATAGATGCTCTCCTGAAACTTTCGAAATCACCGTTCATTCTGTGGTCAAGCACCATAAATTCTGTAAGACCCAAGAACATATTATTAATGTCCACCGAAAGCCTTTCTCCAGTTAAAGCATTATCTCTTTTTTTATAGATGGCCTCCCTTTGGATATTCATTACATCATCATACTCCAGAAGTCTTTTTCTTACACCAAAGTTATTTTCCTCTACTTTTTTCTGTGCTCGTTCAATGGATCTGGTAACCATAGGATGCTGAATCATTTCCCCGTCCTTATGACCCATTCTATCCATTAACTTAGCAATCTTTTCCGAGTGGAAAAGACGCATTAGGTTATCTTCCAATGAGATATAAAACTGACTGGAACCGGGGTCTCCCTGACGTCCTGCACGACCTCTTAACTGCCTGTCCACCCTTCTGGAATCGTGCCTTTCTGTACCGATAATCGCCAAACCACCCGCGTCCTTCACCTCCTGTGAGAGTTTAATGTCTGTACCCCTACCTGCCATATTAGTAGCAATGGTAACGGCTCCGGGTTTACCCGCTTCAGCAACTACTTCAGCCTCCCTCTGATGCTGCTTGGCGTTCAGTACATTGTGTTTGATTTTACGCAAATTGAGCATTCTGCTCAGTTTTTCAGAGATTTCCACAGATGTGGTACCGACAAGAACAGGTCTTCCCTGACCTACAAGTTCTACGATTTCATCAATTACAGAATTATACTTTTCTCTTGCAGTCTTAAAAACCATATCCTGACGATCATCACGCGCGATGGGTCGGTTAGTGGGAATTACAGAGACATCCAACTTGTAAATTTGCCAGAACTCGCCTGCTTCCGTTTCCGCAGTACCCGTCATACCTGCAAGCTTGTGATACATTCTGAAATAATTCTGGAGGGTAACCGTGGCGTAAGTTTGGGTGATGTCACCAATTTTTACATTTTCCTTGGCCTCCAAAGCCTGATGAAGTCCATCAGAATACCTTCTTCCTTCCATCATACGACCGGTCTGCTCATCCACAATTTTGACCTGTCCATCCATCACTACATACTCTTCGTCTCTTTCAAAAAGGCTGTATGCTTTTAACAACTGCTGAGCGGCGTGCAATCGTTTTGATTTATTGCTGTAATCCCTGATCAGCTTTTCCTGCTTTTCCTTCTTCTCCCCTTCTGTCAATTCTTCATTACTCTGAATTTCCTGCATCTCGCTGGTAATGTCAGGCATTACAAAAAGATTGGCATCTTCTTCACCCCTCGCCAAAAATTCAGCACCCTTTTCCGTGAGCTCTACCTGTCTGAGTTTTTCCTCAATAGTAAAATACAAGGGTGCATCGGCAATATGCATATGCTTAGATTGCTCCTGCATATAGAAGTTTTCAGTTTTCTGAAGAGTTACTTTTACTCCTTCCTCACTCAAAAACTTGATCAGTGGTCTTGATTTAGGATATGCCCTGTAAGCTCGTAAAAGTGCCAGACCCGCTTGTCCTTCCTCATGACCATGCACTCCTTCTTTAAAAAGCTTTTTTGCTTCGGCAAGGTAGTTGGAAGCCAATTGTTTTTGGGCGTTTAATAACCTTTCAATTTTTGGCTTCAGGACTGAGTACTCTTGTTCGTCATTGCTTTTAGGAACCGGCCCTGAAATAATAAGGGGTGTACGAGCATCATCAATAAGTACGCTATCCACCTCATCTACCATAGAATAATGATGCCTCCTCTGAACTTTTTCTCCAAGTGACCTCACCATATTGTCTCTCAGGTAATCAAAGCCAAATTCGTTATTGGTACCATAAGTAATATCGCAATTATAAGCATTCTTCCTGCCTTCGGAATGCGGCTGATACTTATCGATACAATCTATAGTCAGGAAAAGAAACTCAAAAATAGGACCTACCCACTCACAGTCTCTTCTCGCCAGATAATCATTTACCGTAATGATATGAACACCACTTTCTGCAAGGGCATTGAGATAAGCCGGTAGCGTTGCAACCAAAGTTTTACCCTCACCCGTAGCCATCTCCGCAATCTTTCCTTCGTGCAAAACCATACCACCAATCAACTGCACATCGTAGTGAATCATATTCCACTTAATTTGACCTCCAGCTGCCAACCATTCATTTTTCCAAATGGTTTTATCGCCTTTAATCTCTACGTATTTACCTTTTACAGCGATGTTTTTATCGTGATCAGTAGTGCTGACTTCAATTTTTTCCAATTGAGAAAAACGCCTGGCTGTTTCTTTGACTACAGCAAATGCTTCGGGTAAAATCTCTTTAAGAATGTCTTCAAGATGCTCATTTCTCTCCTCAATCAATTCATCGATCTCATTAAAGATTTCTTCCTTGGCTTCGAGATTCTCCTCTTCTTCTGATTGCTTTTCCAGATGTTCGATATCATCGTTGATCCCTTTGAGGTGTTCTGCTATTCTGTCTTTGAACTCAAGGGTTTTATTTCTTAACTCATCATTGGATAATTCTGAGTAAGTAGCGTAGTATTCATTGACCGCTTCTACCAATGGCATGTAGCTCTTGACGTCTTTCTCGTGCTTGTTGCCAAATATTTTTTGAAGAGTCTTGGTTATAAAATTAGACATTGCTGTTGGTTCTGTTTTCTTTTTTTCAAAGCGCAAAGATACTACCTTTGCATGCAAATTCATTATTGTAGTAACACAAATAAGGGTCAATCCCGAAAGGATGCCCTGAGGATTTTTAATTTAGTTCAGAAATCCTGTGTTTTTAAACGACAAAATACGGGATTTATTAGCCGATCTCATCATTGAAAAAACAGATGCTATTTTCGGGAATTAATCAAAAACTATGAGTTTTAATAAGCTACACTTTACTTTGTTGGTTTTGGGGTGTTTTTTAATCTATGCCTGCCATTCACCTAATCCGGCTCCTGATTATTACTTCCCTCTTCCTCAACCGGGCAATGCCTATGTTTATCAATACAAAGCAGAAACAGAAGGATTCCCGGATGAATTTTGGCTAATAAAAAGGACGGCTGACAGACAGCTGCGTATATGTATATATGATGAGTTTCGGGGCTGGAATCAATGTAGTTATGAGTACCTGGCAGCTTCCGGAGTAATTCAAGACAGCATTTTACTTTTTGATCGCGATGGAAAAGTGAATCGCGTTGAGGTTGAATATGGAAACCTGTATCCCAGAGAGAAACTGGCTACAAACATGGTCTATTTACAACATCTCCGATGGTATAATGACCCCGATAGTATTACTTACACGGAAGTGATTAGAAACCGTCGTATAGTTTACAATTCCGGGCAGAGTGAAAACGAATTGACTTTTCATCTGTTGGAATCTATTGAAGATTTTCAAGAGGGCTATCTTTCTATTGAAGCGGAAGGCAGAGAAGTTTTTAAAAAAGGGAAGGGGTTGATTTTTTTTACCAAGGAAATAGGAGAAGTACACCGGACTTATACTTTCAAAGAGGAATTATCAGTTGAAAACTTTGAAAAACGAATAGGTCAAAAAGTACCTGAATTTTAGTTTTTATTGAGGAAATTGAAAAAGAAATTACTGTGTTGAGTAAAATTAAGCTGAAAAATATAAGGCTGAGTAATAATAAAGTAGCTGTAACCATAATATTTGCACTGCTGTTTTCCTGTGCTTATCAAGCTGCAAGT
>SLKL01000309.1 GCA_007134625.1 Saprospiraceae bacterium | reverse complement strand
ATGATGAGTTTATTTTTTACTTTTATGTCATAAAAATAAAAAGCTATGTACACAGGGTTTAAACATTTACATTCGACATTGGCATGGGTCTTTCTCGCGGTGATGGTAGTGGCGATTATTTATTTTACTATTGCGATTCTCACCAAAAAAGACTTTACAGCCTGGTCTAAAAGACTTGGTCTGGCGGGGTTGATATTGGCTCATTTGCAGCTGCTGTTTGGTTTGATACTTTACTTTGTCAGTCCACTTGGTTTTTCTAATCTCGGAGGAGATGCCATGGGAGATAGTTTTCAACGCTTGCTTTCAGTGGAGCATCCTTTCATCAATATCATTGCGATCATACTGATTACAATAGGTTATCGACTTTCTAAAAAGGCTCCAACTGATTATGGAAAACACCTTAAATTGCAGATTTTCTATGTAATCGGTCTGGGTCTGATACTGTTGCGTCTTCCCTGGGAAGTATGGCCATGATAATCCATATCAGTTAAATTAAAAAAAATTAGGCAGTGTAATTCAACCATCTTTCAAAATGGTTGTATATTTGCAGTCTTGTTTTATAAAAAGGTCGGGTGGCCGAGCGGTTAGGCAGAGGTCTGCAAAACCTTGTACGGCGGTTCGAATCCGCTCCCGACCTCCACAATTCAAAAAAAGCATCTGAGAGAATTCAGATGCTTTTTTTAGTCATGGACCTGTCATTCAAGGGTACTTTCTTTTTTTCTAATGATTTTAGTGGTATTTTTACAGTCTGAGAAATTTAAGTCTCAGGTTATTTATGTTAATTAGGTTACTTTCATTTTTATTGCTGCTTATTGTGTTGTTACAACCAACCAATAAACTTTTTGTGCACCTGATTTGGAAGTTGAATCAAGAAACTATTAAAACAGAGCTTTGTCAGGAACGATTAATTCAAAATAACTTGTGTAGTGGGCGATGTGTACTCACTGCCCAATTGCAAAAAGCAGCAGATCAGCATCCCGACAAGACGATCCCGACAACTATATTAGAAAGGACACTAACTCTCTTTTTTGTATCCCTTCCCTCAATAAATTGGGATTTGGATTTTACAAAAAATGAGGAACTGTATAACAACTATGGAGGCTTTTTCTCAACAGATGTTATTCAGAAAATCTTCAGACCTCCAATTCATTCCTGATTCTTCCCGGGGAATATCAACTAATTTCCAATTCTTTTTTACGTATATCAGCCGGTTGTGATCAACAACTGAGTATGACTATGCAAATAATTAAATAATTTCCTTGGACCGAAAATGGGCTAAGGATCAAATAAATACATTAAAGATGAAATCAATTTTCAAATATACAATCGCGCTATTGGGCTTAATTGTCTGCTGTTTTTCCTATACAAGCGCACAAACAATACTATTATCAGATCAGAAAACCGGTGAACCTATTTCTGATGTTCATTACATCTATGGAGATCAAAAAGGAATCAGCACTATCGATGGGCTTATTGAACTTTCTTTTGTGCCGGGAGAAATCCTTAAAATTCAACACATGCACTATGGTGTACACAGTTTCGATGAGCAGGAAGTTGCTCAGTTATTGGAAAAAGGGTCACTTAAATTAGATAGTAGAATTTACGACCTACTTCCGGTAACTGTGGTTTCTATCAATTCACCGATTGGATCTCAGGAAGAGAGAGAATTTTCTTCAGTGGATAGGTTAAATCATGATGGAGGAGATATCCTCAACAGTATTTCCGGTTTTGGAAGTATCAGAAAAAGTGGATCATATGGCTTTGATCCTGTATTCAGAGGCTTTAAAAATGAGCAGTTAAATATTGTTATAAATGGGGTGCAGTCCTGTTTGGCGGCCTGCCCAAATCGCATGGATCCTCCAAGCAGTCAGATAGCTCCGAATATGATGGAAAGAGTAGAAATTCTTAAAGGGCCTCATTCACTGAGATATGGGAACTCCTTTGGAGGAACAGTTAATTTTATTTCTGCTCAACCCATGTTTCCGGCATCACCTGATTTCTATGGAAGACTAACTGCCGGCTACCGATCAAATGGCAATGCACTTTTATCTGAGGGTCAAATTGGATTTAGAAACAGTAAGTGGGATATTAGTCTTTTTGCTGCATACGCTGATGGCAGTAATTACAAAGATGGGGACGGCAACAGTATTCCGGCTAATTTTACCAGAAACAGTTTTGGTACTGTGCTGAACTACAGAATCAATGATGCGCATCAACTTGGATTATCTGTTACCAGAAATAGTGCCAGAGATGTGGATTTTCCGGCTCTTCCTATGGATTTGCGGTCTGATGACACCTGGTTATTTAATTTAAATCATGAAGTGAATTTTTCCGGTAAGTCAATAAAGTCATTGAATACCGCATTATTTGGGAGTTTTGTCGATCATCTAATGGACAATCTTGGCAAACCACTTGATCCCCGAATGGTAAATGCCAAAACTCCTGCTAAAACAGAAGTAATGGGATTGCGCTCAGAGGCTGAGTGGAATTTTACGAATGGTGCTCTCTTTGCGGGCGTTGATGTGCGCTCTGAATCTGCAAGCGGCAGTCGTGAAAGGGAATTTCTAATGGGTCCCAATGCAGGTAAAACTGTGATTGACCCTGCGTGGCAAGATGGTCAGATTGATAAATTTGCAGTTTTTGGTGAATATCAGCTGCCAACAGCTGATGATATGAGTTTTATTTTTTCACTTAGGATGGAGCTTAATCAATCCGATGCCTCTGAGGAAAATGAAAGTTTTACACAATGGTATGACGAATTGAGTTCTACACAGTTCAATCCTTCATTCAGTGCAGGAATGAGAAAATACTGGAGCAATCAATTTTCAACAGGTGTTTGGTTGGGCAGATCTCAGAGAAGTGGAAGTTTGACGGAAAGGTACATTAATTCATTGCCGGTAGGTAAAGACGGGTTTGAACTACTGGGGAATCCTGAGCTGGATCCTGAGGTAATTAATCAGGTGGATTTGAATCTGCACTTTGGCACATTAAGGCATTCCATTAAAGCAGACTTTTTTGCTGCATATATGCAAAACTACATATCTCCAGAAATCAGGGAGGATATCCCAACTGCAATTCCATCCGCACCCGGTGTTAGACAGTTTACCAACATAGACGATGCTTTTAAGACCGGATTTGAATTATCTTGGAGACATCGCATTACTGATTTTTTCCATCATCAGTTGGCAGCGGCCTACACCTATGCAAAAGACCTGGAACAAGACAGGCCATTACCCGAAATACCACCACTCGAATTGAATTATGAAATAGGGGCTAACTTAATGGATGGAAGGATGCAGCCGTCCGTTCACATCAGACATGCATTCAAGCAGGAGAGAATAGCAGAAAATTTTAGTGAGACCAATACACCATCATTCACAGTTATCAATCTTTCAGTTGGTTTCAACATCCTAAAAAACTGGGATATACGCATTGCTGCCAACAACTTATTGGATGAGGCCTATTACGAGCATTTAAACAGAATTCCTCCCGGTCCTATGGGAAGACCCATTTACGAGCCAGGAAGAAGTTTTGATATCAGTACTTCTTACAGATTTTGATGATTATTTGAAAAAGAGACTGTCCTGTGGGACGGTCTCTTTTTATTTAGTAAAGGTTTTTTTATACCATGGAGTCTCTTTTAGGGTGGATTTATGAATGTAAAAAACCGTGAAAATTGTGACATGAAACGATAGCCGTGCGCGCTGGTGGATTGAATGATTTAGGTTTTTTTGCGGATGCCATCACGCAATTTGCAAGGAAAATATCTCTCATAAAAGTCGAACGAGAGTAATTTTTATCTTTATTTGCGAAACGAGAGTAATTTTAAATTATTTT
>SLKL01000265.1 GCA_007134625.1 Saprospiraceae bacterium | reverse complement strand
CTTTTAATTTTTTTAATTTAACGAGCAATTTATCATTTGCCGGTAACTTTAAACCCTCTACATCCCCCTCAATATTTTTGTTTTCTTCAATCTCATCTTTCGTGCCTTCCACCTCAACAGGACTAAGACGATATTTCCTTTTCTTAAAATCTACCCATTCTTCCTGTATGCGCAACCATGCAAGCGAAGCGTGCGTATCAATTTTTTCAAACTTATCAAATCCATATTCCACAGCAAGAGAGACATGCCTCATGGCGCGTTCCTTATTTTCAAGTATAGAAAAACAACAAGCAAGATTAAAGTGAACCGCAGCATCATGACTATTGTAAGCTAAAACCTGTTCAAAAACCTCAACAGCTTCTTCGAATTCGTAATTTTTGAAAAGGTTTTTTCCTTTAATCTTTAACTGTCTTATACCATCTTGGGCATTTGTTACTTTTTTTCGTGGTAAATTCGATCCAGTTTGTTTTTTAGGTGCCCCGGAAGTATAATAGGCTTGTCTTCTCTTCAAATACTGTTGATAATCCTGCTCGAAATACTTTTTATTATATAGATAATCAAAACGCTCTCGACTCATAAAAAGAAAGCCTAATACATCAATCAAAGCTATAATAAAACTAATACCAAATACAAAAAATAAAACAATGTAGAGAAAACCCAGGGTCTTTTGACCAAGGTAAAACCTATGGGCCCCAAATATGCCAAGAAAAAAAGCTAATAAAATGGCTATGGTCTTGCTCTTCATTCCTTCATGCTAAATATTAGTATAGAAATTTATTTTTAATTATTATTTTTGGCATACCTCATTGTGAGCAATGCGATATCATCTATAAATTTTTGATCTCCACCAATTTCCTGCAATTTATTCAGAAACTTCTTATTAAAATAACCGGGGGCCATTACTCCATTATCTTTTGAAAAATCAAGAATAAATTCTTCTCCGAGATAACCTCCATTCTCTTCCTTAAATTCAGTAATACCATCAGTATAACAAAAAATAAGGGTATCCTCGTGTAACAATTCCCTCCCGATCTCTATGGATTTAATTTTAGGAACAACTCCCAAAATAGGACATCCTGCCTCCAACCATATTGCATGATCGTAATTGAGGAGCAAAGGGGAATTGTGACCGGAATTAACATACTCCAATAAATGGGATTTCGTATCCACACTACCAATAAAAAAGGATATAAATTTTTCTCCCTGAGTAATTCTAAATACAGCTTCATTAAGAGCAGAAATCAACTTAGAAAGATCAGTATATTTATCCACCATGCTTCTCAATAAAGCCTGAAAGTTAGCCATAAGCAATGCTGCAGCAACTCCTTTTCCTGAGACATCAGCTATACAGAAAACATAACGGTGATCAATCTGAAATACATCCAGATAATCACCTCCTACATTGTAATGCGGTTTATAGAAATAATCAAATTGAATGTTTTTTGAGGAGGGTAATTCGCTTGGAATTAGTTTCCGCTGCATTTCAGATGCCAGTTCGAAAGACCGCTTATACCTCTCCTGTTCCAGTTGCTCTCGAAAAAGTCGTTTGTTTTCAATAGCCACAGCAACAATATTGGTTATGGTATTAATAAACTGAATCTGATCATAAACGTCTCCGTCTTTTTCTCTTATTTCACCTATAAAGGAAAAAGCAATGGGGTGATTCTTATGATAAACTGGGATCACCATATCAAAATCGGGGAATAAAAATTTATCTTCTTCTTTAATTGGGGATGTCCTACGGTAGGATAACATGGACTCGATAATTTCTTCCTTATCCAAGTGATATTCAATTCCAATTTGGCTTACACAGGTCCACTTACCATCAGTTTCCGTAAAAAGGGCCATTTTTCCAACTCCCATATCCCAGCTTAAAAAGGTGTTGTACATATTGTACAATTCTTTTTCAGGAATATTTTCATTGATGGCTTGCGTAATAGACAAAAGACTCTTAATCTGTAGTTGCTTTAACTTCAGATCATTTTCAATTTTGTCATATTTTGATAGATGTGTGTACATTTAAAAATCAATACGCTTAGCTAAGGTAAAACACAACTGATTAATAAAGAAATAAAAGTCCCTAATTAACCACTATGATGCAAGATTTAACCATCATTTAGCTTTGGGTTTAGTTTATGTCTGTCTTTGTCTCTTTTGGTTTTTTTGTTTAAACTGGCTTTTAGAATCTTCTCCAGATCATATCCCATCTGATTAGCCAGACAAATAAGAACAAAGAAAATATCACCTAATTCTTCCTTTACTTTATCATCAACCTCGCTTTCAGAAATACCTTTTTTAAAGGATTGCTCCCCGTATTTTCGCGCTATAAGACTCGCGAATTCACCAACTTCTTCAACCAAAACCAAGGCATTGGTCTTCTCGTCAAAATACCTAACCCCAAACTCTTTAATCCATTCGTCAACTATAGTCTGAGCTTCTTTTATTTTCATAATTCTCTATTTTTACTGTCAATGATTATGGTAACAGGACCATCATTAATAAAATCAATCTTCATCATTGCCCCAAAAACACCAGTGATTACCTTACCTTTAATAACAGATTCCATTTTCATAATAAACTCTTCGTATAAACTTTCAGCTTTATCCGGTTTGGCAGCTCTAATAAAAGATGGACGATTTCCTTTTTTGGTATTTGCATGCAAAGTAAATTGACTCACAATCGCGATACTACCATTTACATCCATTACACTTAAGTTCATTTTCCCTGCATCATCGTTAAAAATCCTCATATCTTTAATTTTCCTAAAAAGGTAATCCACATCTTCCGCACTATCAGATTCTTCTACCCCGAGTAATACCAGCAGCCCCTCACCCATTTCTCCGTTTACCTGATAATCACCATCTACCTCAGCCGAAATTTTTACACCTTCGGTACGCTGAATAATTGCTCTCATACTTATCTTTACTTTTGATTAGCTAAAAGGAAATATCCACTAATTCCCTAATGGAATACAAAGCTAATCTAAACAAGCTTATATTGAAAAAATACAACAACAAAGAAAAGTGGATAAGTATAGAATAAGTGTGGATAATAAATTAATTCAAAAGATACATATCGAAAAATTTATTATATATATTTTTTACAACTGTTTTTGATTCTCTTTTAACTCGTTATCCACACTTATAAACAATAGAAATTGAAAAAACTTATCCATATCTCAATTTACAAAGACTGTGGATAAGTATGTATTAAATTGATTATCAGAATTAGCCAATGTGTAAAAATGATCAAAAAATGAAGAAAACCATTAATCCAAATAACCAACAAATTATTTAACAACAGATCAACACTCTTAATAGTAATAACTTTCTCTTTTAAAATTTTATAAAAATCTATTAATAGGAGAGTAGAGATGTGGATAATGAAAAAAATGAAAAAAAGTAAAAATGAAATATACATCTGCTGTTAAATTCTGGCTATGGATAGGCGTAATAATGGTCTTTTTCCAGATAGTCATAGGAGGAATCACGAGACTGACGGGTAGTGGACTATCTATTACAAAATGGGAAATTGTTACCGGTACTTTACCACCACTTAGTGAAAAGCAATGGGATGAGGCTTTTGATTTATACAAAGAAACTCCTCAGTATCAAAAGATTAATGAAGGAATGTCCATGTCGGAATTCAAATTCATATACTTTTGGGAGTATTTACACAGATTGTGGGCAAGGCTGATCTTTTTTGTTTTTCTATTTCCTTTCATTTTTTTTCTGGTCAAAAAGAGATTAGATAAACCACTCGTAAGAAAATTAATTGGGGTGGTATTACTGGCAATGGTAGTGGCATCCATAGGTTGGATTATGGTGGCGAGTGGTCTTACTGACAGACCT
>SLKL01000058.1 GCA_007134625.1 Saprospiraceae bacterium | reverse complement strand
TTACTCCCCCAAGACTCATTCCCGCTGCACTCGGACGTATAAAGGCATTTTGCGATGCAGATAATTCCGGCATTCTCGTTTTGTCTCCCAGTATGCTCCCCCCTGTAATACTACTACTTGGATCCACTGCCAAGACGGCAACTTTATATCCCTCTTTTATAGCCTCCAATCCCAGCTTCTCTATGGTCGAACTTTTTCCCACACCGGGGGCTCCTGTAATGCCGATCCGATGGGACTTCATGTTTTTGACCTGATTACAGGCCTCAATCAGCCGGAATGCCTGTTCCCGATCAGCAGGTTTTTGACTCTCTATCAGACTGAGCCCCCTGCCGAGCATCACCCGGTTTCCGGATTGGATACCTTCAAAAATGGATTCCCAATTATATCTGGACTTCATTTTTTATTTTTAAAGTGGATTTCATAATGTAATTGAAAAGTAAGCTTTAGGCATTTAATACTGGCTATCCCGTTCATTTATTAATAACTTTAATTCTTCTTTGCTTGGTAATACAGTCTGGTATTTACTTGCAAAAATCTGTTCGTTGTTTTTTGAAAATGAGACTGACTTAAATCAAAATCCGGAGACGATGTTGTGGAAATAGCATTTTCAGATTTCGATGAAGGTATTTGCGCTATGTTTCTGAAATCGTCAGACGGTGTCTGACCAATTGAGTAAATAAGATAGAACTGTCTCATTTGCTTCAAATTGGTTACCGAAAAACCTTTGCCAAATTCTTTAGTCAAGACATCAGAAAGTCCTTTTAGGATTTGTTTTCCATATTCAGCTCTTTCCTTTCCTCCTTGCTCTTCTTCTACAATCATTCTTCCTATTTCAAAGTAGGTCGTTACCATTGTTTGGTTAACGGTACGGGCTACTTTGTTTCTTGCAGATTGTAATAAATCAACAATTTGAGTGTAGAACTTGGTATTTGATAGTTTGTATTTCATTTAACTTAATATAGTACTTACTCTGCAAAAGTAAACTTTTCTATATGATTCTGAATAATATATTTGGTAAGTAGTTGTTTGTTAGAAAAATAAACATAACAAAAAAACCGTAATTTTTGTAAACATGCCTACTTTCTTGTAGTCATTAAGAATTTTTAAATTCTTCAAAAAACGAACAAAGCTACACAACTAAGATATAAATTCTTTTTCAGATTTAGGAGACTTTGCCCTTTCCCTTTTTTACGACAAACCCGATAGCATTTGTTTTTTCTATCCAAGCTCCCGGACTTAAAACAAAACTGGGTAAGCCATCATTCATTTTAAAGTGGTCAAATTCGACCACTTTAAAGTCAGGATTATAAAATTGTTCCCAAGTCCCAATAAATTCAATGGTACTCCTGTTTCTAATCCAGTTCTTAATAACATCAGCAGCCCGTGAATCATTTTCTTTTGTTTTTGCAATATCAGTCAGCGAAATAAAATCATTTTCCTTAGAATGGAGCACTGTTATTTTAATGCCTTTAACCTCAATTATATTTTTTCTCTTGTGTGTCATAATTCGTAGCCCAAAGTTTTTAACGTTTTAATCAAATTATTCTTGAGATTCTTTTTTCATTCTTCCCTTTAGTCTTTCGCTTGGATCCTTTCAGCATGGCTATTTAATATATGATTGCTTTTTTGGAATCCAAATTTAGTTTATTTTTTGGAGTGATATGTTGATCTCCGCCAATTGCTATTGACATGCATTGGATTTTAACTCTAAAGGGGGCAACATCTACCGGAATTTCAGGGATAACTGCCGGTAGAAAAATGCCGATGTTTGGGTGTCAGTTTGCTCTGTTATATTTATTTATCAGATCTAAAGCCTTCTTAAGTGCTTCGTTACTTTGGGTTTCTATATTTGGTTTTACTCCATTTTGGTCTATTCTATAGCCATCTGAAGTATAATAATCAGCTGTTGGGATAAACATCTTAAAGTTGTTTTCTAAATCAAACATTTCTCCGTTTAGCATTGAGCCTGCTGTAGTTTCTCCAATAATAACTGCTCTGTTCTGCTTTTTTAATTCATACACAATGGGCTCACAAGTACTTGCAGTTTTACGATTTGTCAATACATAAAGATTTCCTTCATATACCTGATCCTTAGGAATGATTTTTAAACATAAAGCTTCTGTTTGATGTATGCCTTCAATAATTAAATCATAATTAGCTTCTGTAAAATGGGTTAATTTATGGTAGTCTTCAGGGCTCGGTAAATCTTTATGATTATTAAACCATTTTTGTGTTAAAAAGACACCCCCAAAAGTTTCTTTTTTTATGATATTAGTAGCGAACGCCATTCCGGCTTCTACACTTCCCCCAGTATTGTTTCTTAAATCTACGATCAAATTTTGATAGTCTTTCTGTTTAATTATTTCAAAAACACTATCTACTTCTTGTGCCTTCCCCCCAAAAGAAGCTATTTTTAGATAAGCTGTTGTATTATTCTTTTCCTCTAAGGTGAGGTAGCTTTTATGCTCCTTTTTATTTGTTTCTCCTTTGATTTTGTCATAAGTATTCATTAGTGCGTAATGAGAAAATGGAAGTTTTTCTGCTCTATAAAAAAAGGCAAAAACCATCTCCAGATCGTCTTGTATCTTTGGAACAGTTTTGCGCATTTTTCTTGTAAACTTCCTCCATTCTTTTGAGCTTAGTATTTCTTTGTTATATATTTTTTCTTTTGTCAAGGAGACTGCACTTTCAAATATGTGCTTGTAATTTTCTAATGGTAAGTTTGGAATATTTCGTGTCCCGGAAATGGTTCCTAAATGCCCTCTACTTCTATTCCTGAAAGTCGCATTTATTTCTTCATTAAAGACATGACCTTCTAAGTTTAAAGATCCCATAGGCGTAACTAAAATTCCGGCAAAATGAAGCGTATCTCCTTTTACTTTATATATTCCATTTTCAATATTTAGTAAACTACCATTTTTAAGGCTTTGTGTAAAAATTCTTCCCAAAAAAGAAGTCCACCAACCTAAAATATCTTTGGCTGCATTTTTTCTGCTATGAGCTGTAAATGTATTGTTGTCTGTATTGATTTTGATAACAGTTCGAGCTTGTCCAATATCCTTGTGTGCAAAATTAACGTACCATTTGCCTTCTAATTCTTCATTTTTAATTGTAGATTGTGCGGAACATGAGGTCAGCGATATGACCAAAAAAACTACACTAAAGAAAAATTGAATGTTAATCTTACCCGATAAATAGCTACTTTCAATTTGCTGCTTATTCATTTTAAATTCATGTTTATTGTTGTGGCAAAAGTCGCGACATCTTAAGCAAAAGCAAAATGAATGTGACCAGCAACTAGGTTTTGTGATGAATGACAAGCTTTATCAATGAAAGTGACTAGTAGCTAGATTTTGTGATGAATGAAATATTTAAAATTGAGTACTATTTATCCTGTTAATGTATTTTCTTGATACAGGGATTTTTTGATCCGTCATTTTTAATGTAATTCTTAATCCCTGAGAATTTCCTTGTTTGTAAATTACATTCTGAAGATTTAAAACATAGGACCTATGGCATCGAATGACAGAGCTACCTCCTATTTGCTTTTCCAGATTCGTAAGGGAAATGCGTAATGTTTTCTTTTCTACGTTGTTCGTACTCAAATAATAGATATCTGAATAATTGCCAGCAGATTTTGCATAAAGGAGTTTATGTTTTTCGATTAATACTTTTTCTCCCACATCAGGGGTAATAGTGAGCGTGCTTATCGCTTCTGTATTGGTTTCAATGATTGATTCGTTTGTTTTATAATTTAAGTTATCCTTTTTTAGAAAGATGTATTTCCCTAATATTACAATTGAGCAAATTGGAAGTGCAAGCGTGTAGGTAAATATAACCATATAGAAAAGCGACCGAAAACTAAAGTCTGCATGGTTAATA
>SLKL01000469.1 GCA_007134625.1 Saprospiraceae bacterium | reverse complement strand
TATATTTATCCAGGCTGCAGGAAACTACACATTAATTCAGTTTCGAAATGGTAAGAATAAGGTGCTTACAAGACAATTGGGCACCTATTCAGATTTGCTGGAAATGAATTCCGCTTTTGAACGGGTCCATAGATCCTTGATAATTAATAAAACCGCAGTTAAAAAAATAAATGCGAACCGTATTTATTTTCATAAAAGTGAAAAATCACTAGAGGTATCTAAATCTCTGGAAGCCAGGTTAAAGAAAAATTTGTTTTCCTATGGGTGATGTGGTTTCAATAACGATAGGTAGAAGTAAGGAAAACGATATTGTCATAGCCGACAATACGGTTAGTAGAAAGCATGCCATTGCTGAAGTGCACTATTATGATGATATTTTACTCATTGATCAGGATTCCAGTAATGGTACTTTTCAAAACGATAATCGGATTAAAAGAGTAAAGATTAGTGCCGGAGACGATATCCGCTTTGGAGACTTTACTATAAATAACACTACTTTCTTTGACGATTTGTATAGGCTCTATAAAGATCGTAAAAGTAATTTTTATAGAGAGTATGATTTTATGCTTGAACAATTTAATGTCTATCAGCAAAAACTTGACAAGCTTCAGGAAACTCCAAAAGGACCTCTTTTTATCAAATTGGGCTTGATTTTAATTTTTATCCTTCTTTTTGTATTCTTTTATGATCAAATAGACCACAAATACCTCTATCCGATGATTATTGGGATGAGTGCCCTTACCTTTATTAGTGGCTTGTTTTCAGGTTCTCGAGGAAAAAGAAACAGAGAAATAGCAAAATTAAAAGTTAGTTACGAGAGGGTGTTGCGTTGCCCAAAATGTAAAACCTCATTTAATAATATGCACCTTATCATGGTTGAAGACCTCCATCAGTGTCCAAATACTCAATGCAATGCAAAATTTAGACCTTAAAATCAGTTCATACAATGTTTGTGGTACTTCATACATTCATTTCCCTAACTTCCATACCTGCATAATACATTTGTAGTATAAAATCATATAACATGAATACAACAGATCAAACCAGAATACAAAGTAATGATAAGCCCAAAAAGGTTTTAGTGCCGATAAAGGGAAAATTTGCTAACTGGATAAAAGAAAATAGAGGCAAAGGTGGTTTAGCAGTTGGCTTTTTGTCGGGATTAGCCTTTGTTTCTGCATCAAAGCTTAATTCTTTATTTGCCGGTGAAACAGGGTCAGAGGAAGTGAGTGCAGATAATAATGTTACTGAAAAAAGCGGAGAGCCTTACATTAGTATCGATCCGGGTGACAGCATTGGTATGGTTTCGTCCCAATCAACTTTTGGCGATGCTTTTAATGAAGCTAGAAACGAGTTGGGCCCCGGAGGAATATTTGAATGGAATGGAAATTATTACAACACCTATTTAAAGGAAGAGTGGCAGGCCATGTCTGCTGAAGACAAAATTGCTTATTCACAAAAGGTGAATGATTTAATCGATTCTGAGAACTCTAACATTGTTGAACCGGGAACAGGTATTGTTACGGAATATACGGACTCCAATATTTTGAAAATAACCATTGACAATCCGGATCTTATTGGTGATGTAAGAAGTATTCAACTCGATGTGAATAATGACGGTAATCCTGATTTAGTCTTAAAGGTGGAGTCATTTATCAAAGAACCCTCCTCAAATGATGAAGTTTTTGATAATCCTGATACCGTTGTAGATATGGGGCGTTCTAAATCCGATAGCAATTCAGGAACTTTTGATGATCCTATTTCTACGGATCCTATCAGTCCTGAAAAGTCGCCTGATATATATGGTACAGAGGATACCAATCTGGAAGATTTCCTTGGTGGATTTCCGGATATCGATGAATATGACAATGAATTTTTATTTGGATTCTAAACAATCAATATGACTATAACTTGTCCTCATTGTGGTTGCAAATCTGAATTAAAAAATGCAGACAGACTTAGTGGAAGAAAAGTTTTCCTTAAGTGTTCAAACAACCGATGTAATAAAAAATTTGAATATGATTTCAGGAGTGAATCAGATGAGGATACAACCTTCATAGCTCCCTCTTTGAATTATTCAGGGATAAGTCAATTGAGAATAATGAAGGAGGATAAGTCCGTAATTAAAGTTATGAATCTTGAGCCTAGAGATTATATTATTGGCAGAGAGAGCTGGAAAGATTTTTCTACGCAAAAAGTAGTAATTGAAGATCCTTATATTTCCAGGAAGCATTGTTTAATTAAATGCTCCAAAGATTTAGAAAATGGAAAGAGAAGATATTCAGTCCAAGATTTGAATAGTACAAATAACACATTACTCAACGATAAAGAATTGAGTCCAGGCGAAGAAGTTTACCTGTCTAATGGCGATATCATTAAAATAGGTATAAGTATGATTCTCTACCGTGAACTAAACACAAAAAATGCATATGAAAATATTTAGTTTTAGTCAAAATGGAAAAAGGGAATCTCAACAGGACGCAGTTTGGATTTCCGGTGACCAAAAATTATTACTTGTTTGTGATGGAGTAGGGGGAACCGGTGACGGTGCTACAGCAAGCCGATTAGTGGTCGACTATTTTGAAAAAAATTATAAAGACCTTGACAGAGCAGGGTTTGTTGACAAGCTTGGTAACGTAATTAATGACTTAGTTCATCAATTAAAAAAGGCTGCCAGTATCACTCTTAAACAATTGAGTACAACAATAGCTATGTTTTATATTGATAGAGGTGTCGGATATTTTTATCATCTGGGGGACAGCAGGATATTTTATTATAGCAATAAATCTGCTTACTCCTGGATTTCGAAGGACCATTCTTTGGTGCAGGATCTTTTTGAAATAGGGGTTTTATCCTCTGAGAAAGAAATGCGATCCCACCCAATGAAGAACAGGGTAACTAAAGTGCTGAGTTCTGAATTTGATTTAGTTAAATCAGATTTGGAATTTGTGAAAAAGACAGATTTACTACCGGGAGATAAAATTTTAATTTGTTCCGATGGGGTACTTGAGAATTTTAGTAATAGTGAAATAATAGATTTACTGGCAAATAATGCAGAGTCTGCGGAAGCTACATTTGAAACCATAAGACGGGTATGTCAGGAGAATAGTAAAGACAATAACAGCTGTATAATGGCTGTGATATAATAATCCTTTAAAGTAAGAGTTTAGCAGTTTTTTCCAAAAGTGACAACACTTTAAGGGGATGTTTATGGATAAAATTTAAGTTAATAATAAAAAACTAGAAGAAAATGGCAAACACCTTTTTTAATACCATTAAAACTTTCATTAATCGCCTGGTCGATGTAATTTCCCAAGGTAATCTTGAGCGAATTAAGATACTAAATGAATTTAACAGAGTATTTAATGAAGCCTACTGTGCTGGTGAAACAGACAAGCTCTGTAAAGTTACAACTGCTATCGGTAACACCGCCTTCAGACACGAATTAAGTTCTTTTTATTTACGAAGCGGATTTAAAATTACAATTGAAAATGATAAGAACATCAAAAGAAGTGATTTAGTGGAGATAACAAAATATGTAA
Source organism: Saprospiraceae bacterium (assembly GCA_007134625.1). GTDB lineage: Bacteria > Bacteroidota > Bacteroidia > Chitinophagales > Saprospiraceae > PWJY01. The sequence continues at coordinate 344 of SLKL01000469.1, read as the reverse complement.
CAGATAGCCTTCCATTCGTACGTCAACTTATGGCATTAGGATATGACACCTTAATTGTGCATGGCAAGAACTCCAGGAGACGTGCAGAAATATGTCTGAAAGATATTGCAGACCTAAAAGCTTACATGTTAAACTAAAATTTTATAAAAATGCTAAATAGAATATATGGCTTATTATCAAAAGCCCCATTTGTAAATTTCTTTTTTCAGAAATCACTTCAAAGAAGAGAGCTAAGAAGAAAAATTAAGCAAGATTCTGAGCTTAACATTAAACACCTTGCCCAGAATATTACTAGTGGGAGTAAAAGTAATGACAATCTCTACAAAGAATTGATTGTAAAAATT
>SLKL01000274.1 GCA_007134625.1 Saprospiraceae bacterium | reverse complement strand
GGATTTACGATATTGCGAGTGCCTTAATTCCCGATCAAATTTAATTTAGTAATTTTGGGGCTTCAAACCATAAAATATGAAAAAATTTGACCCCTCAGTATCTTCTGAGATTGATCCTCTAAAGGCTGTAATCGTACATCGACCGGAGACGGGAATTTCGCGAATCACACCCAAGCGTGCTGAAGAATTACTTTTTGATGATATTGTATTTTTACCGCAAATGCAAAGGGAACACGATGTGTTTACCGATGTTTTGGATGCATTTGTTGGGGCTGAAAATGTATTGCCATTTCATGATTTGCTTACTGAAGCACTGAAATCTGATGTTCAGCCTGAAAGAGATTTTATTGAGATGGTACTCGATTATGAAGAGGTGCCGCGGACTTTCAGGCCCCTATTGGAAGAGCTTGAGGATGAAGAGTTGGCAGAAACTCTGATTTCGGGCTATCACAAGAATGCAGATCGATACCTTTTCGATCCTATACCCAATTTGATTTTCACGAGAGATATAGCCGTTACTATTAATGATCACGTATTGATTTCAAAAGCGGCCAAAATAGCAAGACACAGGGAAAACCTCCTGACGAGATATATTTTCTTTGCCCATCCGCGGTTTGCTCACTTAAAAAAGGAAGGCAAATTAATCAACTTGAATAATCTGGAGGATTTTCCACCCTCATTTTCAGGTGAAGCAGTATCAGTGGAAGGTGGCGATGTAATGATTATCAATAAGGACTATTTGTTGATTGGTAATTCAGAGAGAACAACTGAGTACTCCATTGAAACCCTGAAAGAGGTGCTTTTCAAAAAGGGTGTAGTGAAAAATGTGGTACAGGTGAATATTCCATTTGAACGTTCTTACATGCACATTGATACCTTATTTACACAAATTAACCACAATCATTTTGTAGGGTTTGAGCCCATTATTAAAAGGGGAAAAAGGTCCAATGTAATCGTCCACAAATCTGATGGAGGAAAAAATGAGTATAACTCAGTAATGGATTTTCTGAAAGCTGAAATTTCAAAAGATATAGAATTGATACCGGCTGGAATGGGTATTTCGCCTTATCAGGAAAGGGAGCAATGGACGGATGCTTGTAATCTGGTAGCCCTTAAACCGGGTGTCGCAATCACCTATGAGCGCAACCCTTTTACCGAAAGAGCTTTTAAGGAGTTTGGATACCAAATCAGACATGCAGAGGATGTATTGAATGACATCAATTACAATGAAGTATCACCGGATGATATCACCAATACTATTATCACAATTGATTCTGGTGAACTATCGCGGGCGCGTGGAGGTTCACACTGTATGACCTGTCCATTATTGAGGGGCTAAATTTGTAAGAGAAAAATATCTGGCATCCGAAAAAAACAAAAAATGATCGTACACGATTTTAAAAAGAGGGTTAGGTACGGAGAAACGGACCGCATGGGCGTACTCTATTACGGAAACTATGCCATGTATTTTGAAATTGGCAGGGTGGAAATGCTCAGGAGTCTTGGGCTTAGTTACAAAGATGTAGAGGATAAAAGTGGAATTTTGATGCCTGTAGTTTCCCTCAACACAAGATACATCCGTCCGGCTTATTATGATGAGGAGGTCATTATTCGGACTACATTGAAGAAGTGGCCGGAGTCCTCCATTACCTTTTACTCTGAAATTCTGAGAGAAAACGGGGAATTGATCAATAGTGGTGAAGTGAAACTCGTTTTTGTACACGCAAAAGATTTTTCGAGAGCTGAAATACCCGCAGAAATAGTAGAAAAAATTCGTCCTTATTTTGAAAAAATGGATCGATAAAATACAGGAAAAGTACAGGATTGAAAGTCGGGTGCGGTGGTTGGTGATCAAAGGTAAAACAACCACCTTGCCTTTTTTCGATGATGTACCTATTTACGATGTACTCCATTTTATCTATGAGGAAATAAAAAACGACGATATCATCACAAGAGCCAACTCCATGGCTTACAGTTTCTTTATTGCACTTTTTCCTTTTTTATTGGTGATGCTGTCTGTTATTTACTTTTTGCCCTATGACTTCGATGTAGATGGTTACATTGACAGTTTGCCCGAGGTAATTCCACAGGAAATCAGAAGTACCATTGAAAGGATGGTTATAGATGTATTACAAGTGCCAAGGGGAGGACTGCTGTCCATAGGTTTTGTTCTGGCCTTGTACTTTTCTTCCAATGGCATGATCACCCTGATGAAGGGGTTTGACAAGGCTTATGAGCATACTTTTGTAACGCGGTCATTTTTGCAATCGAGATTGGTTGCCATTAAACTAACCCTGCTTATGGGAGTACTTTTCCTGGCTTCCCTGATTTTTATTGTTTTCGGGGATTTGATACTAAGTCAAATAATTGGTCCTGAATTTCCGATTTTACAATATTACCTCATCCTACTGATAAAATGGTTGGGAGTTATTATTCTCTATTTCGGAGGCATCTCTACGATTTATTACTTCGGTCCTTCATTAAAAACCAAGTTTAGGTTTTTCTCTGCAGGTGCCACTATGGCGACTGTATTATCATTGATCATTTCGTATGTCTTTTCTCTTTACATCGACAACTTTGGCCAATATTCAGAAATATATGGTTCTATCGGTGCTATCATTATCATACTGCTTTGGCTCCAATTAAACTGTCTTATCGTATTATTGGGATTTGAGCTCAATGCCAGTATCAGGGTGAATAAAGATTTGAGAGCGTTGGATAAGTGATTATTGACTGTTGACCATTCACTGTTGACTGTTGACCTTTGACTGTTGACTGTTGATTGTTGACAACCTGTCCCTTCCCAACTCGTTGGGGATTGGTGGATTGACCTTTGACTGCCTTCTGCTAATATATCACTGCAACTCTTCAATCTTCAACTATTAATCTAAATCACCTCAGCCACTGTAAAAATGCTGCCACAAACGAGGATCATATCCTCTTTTTCAGCTGTGTTGATGGCCTCTTCATAAGCTCCCGGAACAGTATAATAGACTTCACCTATTAGCCCGTACTCCATGGCTTTCTCTCTTAGAGATCCGACCTCCATTGCTCTCGGGATATCTGCCTGACTGAAATAGTAAGTAGCAGTTTTTGGGAGTAACTTCAATATTTCATCTGGTGCTTTATCACCTACTACAGCCAGGATGATATGTAATTTTGCAAATCTGAAATTATTGAGTTCATCCATCAGCTTTTGCATACCCTCTCTGTTATGTGCGGAATCTACCAAGACTATCGGATCACTTTGCAGGATTTGCATTCTGCCCATAAAGCCGGTGATTTCCCTGATATTCTCGAGAGCTGAAATGAGGTGTTTCTGATTTACATTTAAGCCGCATTCACTGAGCAAATCTACCGCCTGAAAAGCAGTGACCAGATTGTTTTCCTGATAAGCGCCAAGTAAATTGACTTTTATTCCGGGGTGCAGGAGAAAACCATCCTTTCTAACTACTGCCAGCGAAGAACCGGTGTCCAGTCCCATCATTTTTACTTTGTAAGCCTGATCGGCAAAAGAAATCGGAGCTTTCATTTCTTCCGCTTTCTTCATAAAAACCGGAGTCGTCTCTTCCTGAGTTTCTCCAATTACTACCGGTCTTTCCTGCTTGATAATACCGGCTTTTTCTCCGGCGATTAGAGGAAGGGTATTCCCCAGAAACTGAGTGTGATCAAAACCGATATTGGTAATTACCGACAAAATTGGATTAATAACATTGGTAGAATCCAGTCTGCCTCCGAGCCCCGTTTCGATTACGGCAATTTCCACTTCTTTTTGATAAAAATACTCAAATGCCATGGCGACTGTAATTTCAAAGAAGGAAGGTCGCAACTGAAGGGTGAGTTCGTTGATTCTGTTTACAAAATCAATGACAAATTCCTCCTCCACCAACTGCCCGTCTATCTTTAT
>SLKL01000236.1 GCA_007134625.1 Saprospiraceae bacterium | reverse complement strand
TGCCAGGATTCCAGTTCTTTTATCCGTGATCAATTCGGGTACACCACCACCGGCAGTGGCAACGATAGGCACTTTCGCCATCATGGCATCAATCACTGTAGTACCAAGGCCTTCAGTACTGCTCGTAAACAGAAAAACATCGAATTCATTCAGGTGATTTTTGGCATTTTCTATATAGCCCGGAAATAAAATTTCTTCTTCCATACCCTCCTTTTTCACTTTGGAGAAAAGAGTTTGTCTCCATTTTTCTCCACCGCCTATCCAAACAAATTTTGCTTTAAATCCTGCTTTTCTCATTTTTATCGCCACTTCCAGAAAAGTTTTGGGGTCCTTGTGGTCGTCAAGTGCAGAAATATTGCCTACCAGAATCTCATCTTTTCTAATCGAAAGTTGATTCCTCAAGTCTGCTGAATCTGATTGAGTACTCAGATTAGAGGTGACACCCGAATACACAACCACCGAATTTTTTACTAATTCAGGGAAGTGTGCATCCACCACATTTTTTATTGGAGGAAACGCAAATGATTTTTTTCAGGCTTTTTGAGTAAAATTTTTTCCGGGTAAAAAATCCGGATTTGATGGGGTTATCAACTCTCCTGTGAACAATGACCGGACATTTTAATCCCAATAAATCGGTGAGCAAAAACGCAAGACTATGCGCTTTGGAATCGTGGGCATGAATCAGATTTACCTTGTTTTTTTTGAAAAAAAATAAAAGTCTGACAGCATCAATCAACAACCAGGGTTGTCGAAAAAACAGCCTTTTCACAGTCACTTTTGCATTCGCAAATTTTTCAGACACCTGACCATTGGGCACCCAAACCCATTGTTGTATGCCTTTGTCTTTTAGCCCCTGATATAGATAGAGAATTTGCTGCTCACCACCTCTCCATTCTACCGCTGAGGATAGGTGAACTACTCTGATATTTTTGTTTTCAGTAGATATGCTCATCCAAAATCCTGAATATCTCCATAGACAATAAATGGTGGATTTTTCAAATCCGGTTTATTGTACTTCAGGGGTTGATCGTTATCAGCTCTGAGGACCAGACCACCGGCCTCCTCTACCAGAATTTGCCCGGCCGCAGTATCCCATTCGTTAATCCTTCGGTTGGATGGATACAAGTGAGCCTCTCCGCTTGCCACCATTAGAAACTTGACCGTACCACCCCGGTAAATCATTTGCGGTTGATCAAATTTATTGAAGTAATTTTGTAAGCCACTGAAATCCTGAGCCGGAGAACATACAAATTTTAAACGGGCATCCTTTTTTGCAAAAACCAGAGCTGAAAGTGCTCGCCTTGATTCAGCATCTTCTACAAAAGCACCATTACCACTTGTAGCGTAAAAAACTTCCCCTGTGGTGGGGCGACCAATCACACCCAAAACAGGCATTTGGTCTTCAATCAAAGCGATATTGATGGTAAAATCCCCATTCTTCTTGACAAAACCGTAAGTACCGTCTATCGGGTCAATCATCCACAGCCGCTTCATTTTTTTCCGCTCTTCATAGGGTGGGTTATCCAATTCCTCCGAAATAATGGGGATGTCCGGAGAAAATTTTTCCAAACCCCTGCACAGCATATCATTTGCCAGTAAATCAGCATCGCTCAATGGGCTTCCATCGGATTTTTGACGATAATCAATGGCATCACTACTTTGGTAAATTTCCATTACGGCCTGCATGGTGCTTCGGCAAAGTTCAGTCAATTGCGGAATCCAATCTTTATACGGCATATTTATTTTTTTACTAAAAAACGTAGATGGGTCCATTCCAATATAATATCGAAATGGACCCACCAATATTATTCATTCCTTACCGGGAATGGCGGTATTTCAGGAAATTCAACCGGATTTTCCTCCAGTTCTTTTAACAATTCTTCAACTGCCCTTTCTAATTGTGCATCAACGCCCAAAAACTCTAAATGAGGATCGTTAATGACTTCAATATCAGGATCCACTCCGTAGCCTTCGATCACCCATTCTCCTGTTTCGGGATCGAAGTGACCAAATTCCGGCTTTCTCAAATCTGCACCATCAACGAAGGGAAGGGTTCCTCTGATACCTACTACACCACCCCAACTTCTTTGTCCGATTAGTGGACCAATTCCATAAAACTGAAACTGATAGGGGAACAAATCACCATCCGAAGCTGAGTATTGATCTATCAAACAGGCTTTAGGACCGAGGTGAATCTGAGCCGGTCTTGTCCCGGCTCTTTCTGCATTTCTCCAGGAAGTTCCGAAAACCAGTTCGCGACGTAAGCGCTCAATTAACATGGGTGATACGTTTCCTCCGCCATTACCCCTCACGTCAATAATTAGAGCATCTTTGGCAAGTTGCGGATAAAAATATCTCACAAACATTACCAATCCACCGGGACCCATATCAGGTACGTGGATGTATCCTATTCTTCCGTCAGACAGCTCATCAATTCTGGCTATGTTGTTCTCAATCCAGTCAAAATAATACAAGCGAGATTGATCAGCTATGGGTTTTACATAGATTTTTCTACCTGAATCCTTGCCGGGTTGTGAGGAAACAATCAGCTCTGTAGTCTTTCCTGCCATGCCGATTAATCCGGCATAGATATTCGGCAAGTCAGCGGTAGATTGACCATTGATAGCCAATATGAAATCACCCTCTGACACATTCAGGCCGACTTCAGCAAGAGGAGATTTGACCCCATCCATCCAATTGGCACCCGGTAGTATTCTGTCGATTTGGTAAAAACCGCTTTCGTGTCTGGAAAACTCGGCTCCCAATTTACCCATAGGCGTTCTTTCAACATGTGGACGATCGCCGTCATTTACGTAAGCATGACCTGCGTTAAGCTCACCTATCATTTCGCCCATTATGTAGGTGAGGTCATTTCGGTGATTGAGGTGGGGTAGAAAAACCTCATATTTTTCTTTTACAGCTTCCCAGTCCACACCGTGCATATCAGGATCGTAGAAGAAATCACGCATCTGTCTCCAGGTCTCATAAAAGATTTGTGACCATTCTGCTTTTCGGTCCACATGAACTACCACTGCACTCATGTCGATTTGATTTTCTGTTTTTATCTCCCTCCTTGCAAGGTCTTCAATGAAGTAATTACTACCCCTTCTGATGAGTACTTTTTTCCCATCTGCTGAGATATTAAAACCATTGAATGAACCAATAGTAGTCTCTTCCTTGGATTGAAAATTGAAAAACTTGACTGCTGCCTGCTGTCCACGGGCAGAATGATTATAAAAAATTCCGTCCTCCATTACCTGAAGATTCCAGTAATTTCCGGCAGAAGTTCCCAGATTTTCAACCCTTTGGAAAATCCCCTCTCTGTCCACTACCACTTTATTGTCTTCCTCTGCATCCTCTTCTGAATCTTCCTTCTCATCAGAATCCTCCTTGAATGCTTCTACGTTTTTCTGTTTATGAATAGAAGGCGTTTCCGAAGTCAGGTGCAATACAAAAAGGTTGCCCATATCAATAAAAGCATGGTTCCATTCAGTATTGGAATAGATGGGGTTGAATTCCCTTTGAGAAACAAAAAATAGGTGTTTTCCATCCTTGCTGAATCTCGGAGAAGAAGCATTATACCATTCGTCGGTTACGGGAAAAATATCACCGGACTCCAGACTGTAAAGGTGAATTTGTGTAACACCCCTCTGATTAGGAAGGGCATACGCAATCCACTTGTTATCATGAGACCATGAAAAATCGCGTATTTCCCAATCGGGGCTGAATCCCGCAGTTTTTCTCTCCGAAGTTTCTACATTGTAATAGTAAAGGTGGTGTGACCTGTCCGAAAGTGCGATCATTCTGCTATCGGGTGACCAGGCTACCGAGTACTTATAGGGAGCTCCATCTGACGAAATCGCTCTCGCCGGACCACTGCCATCTGAAGGAATTACATATAATTCGTCCTCCCCATC
>SLKL01000254.1 GCA_007134625.1 Saprospiraceae bacterium | reverse complement strand
TATTGAAGTGGTTACAGTCTCGGTAAGTGAGCCAGGTTTGGATGGCATGACTTTCCCCGACGACACTAGGTTATTTTCTTTAGTTTTTGAAGTAGTTGGACAACCATGTGCTGAATCTTCAATAGATTTTATATCCAGTTTACAGCCTCCTGTACCGATTGATATATGGCAAAACGATATGGATGTAACAGCTACAACCACTTTTAACAATGGTAGGGTTAATGTAGATGGTGACGACTGTAATGGCGGGGGAAGTGGAGATCTTGAGCTTTTTGCAACAAGAGAGTTTGCCGGGCCGGGTGATATGGTCTGCGTTGGTGTAGGAGTAAGAGGATTTAATGATGTAGCTTCAGTTCAGTTTTCTCAAAACTGGAATCCGGATTTACTTTCCTATGTCGAGCTAAGAAACTTTAATTTGCCGGGTATGAATGCCTCTAATTTTGGTATCACTCAGACAGCTAATGGTAATTTAGCTTTCTCATATGCACCAAATGAACCCATTAGTGTTCCTGATAATACCATCATTTACGAAATATGTTATGAAGTAACAGGTAGTATAGGACAGGTCGCCAACGTTAATTTTTCTTCAACACCTACTGTGATAAATGTAGAAATAGAAATTGATGGAGTGAATGAAGAGGTTACGCCTGCCCTTTCTAATGGTAGGGTGACCATTGAAGGTGAGTTTGAGGGATTGACCTTTATTGCAGAAGATGGGGTTATCGGCCCCTCGGGTGAGACAGTTTGTATGGATATTAGTGTTAGTGGATTTGACAATATTTTAGGAGTTCAGGATATTGAATTTCAATGGGATCCAAATTCTTTAGAATATTCAAGTATTTCAACTGTTGATTTACCTGCCGAATTTGGCGAGAACGATCTATTTGTGAATGAGGGAAGGTTAAATTGGTTTTGGACAGATGTGAATGCTGAAGGGATTTCACTTTCCGATAATACCGTAATTCTTAGTTTATGTTTTAATGTTATCGGTGATTGCGATGAAACTATTCCTGTCCAAATTGTAGGTCGTGATGATGGTGAAATTATGGCTTTTGATGGGGATTTTAACTCCATTCCTGCTGTAGGAGTTTCCGGTTCGATACAAGTAGAATGTGAATGCAAAATAGAAGCCACAGTAACTGATGTGACGTGCTTCAATGGTGAGGATGGTGCAATAGACTTGGAACTTACAGCATTATGTACACCTTTTGAAAGCTTGGTTTGGACAAGTGATGCCACGGATATTCCCGATGGAACAATAAATCCTACAGGCCTTGCGGCGGGGACTTATACTTTAGTAATCACGACAAGTCTCGGAGAAACTGATTTGACTATTGTAATTGGTCAGCCTGATGAGATCGTAATCGATAATGCAGAGATTACTTTACCCGATCCCCCCGGAACCGCAACCGGATCAATAGAACTGACAGTAAGTGGCGGAACGGGAGCCTTGAGCTACGAGTGGAGTAATGGAGCTACCGGTTCAGCAATTGAGGATCTGGAATCGGGGACCTATCAAGTTACTATTACCGATGAAAATGGTTGTGAGATTACAGCAGAATTTATTGTTTGTGGAATTCCAGCTACTCCAGAGGTGGATAACGTAAGTTGTTTTGGATTGGATGACGGAACTATCATGTTTATTTTTGAGGGTGATGATTCCAATATTGAGTTTGAGTGGTCATGTGATGAAGGCAATACCGGACCGGTTGCTACAGGTTTGGCTCCCGGTGAATGTATCGTTACCGTTACCGATACTGAGGCGAATTGCTCGCTTGTGTTTGAATTCGAAATTACAGGACCTGAAGCACCTCTTAGCATAGATGATTTCACTGTAGTAGATGATGACGAAGGAACTGATTCTGGATCTGTTTCTGTAAGTGTTAGTGGTGGAACACCTCCATATACCTATAATTGGTCACCCGGTGATTTTCCGAACTCCCCAAATCTCCAGAATATTGGAGGGGGCAGCTATAGTTTAGAGGTAGTTGATGCTAATGGATGTACTATTACTCAAGATTTTCAGGTTGGTGGTGCGCTTGAATTAGGCGCCAATGTGATTCATGTAGCTTGTCGCGGGGAAGCGACAGGAAGTATTAGCTTAAATGTATCAGGTGGTTCAGGAGACTACAGCTATCAGTGGATTTGTGATGGAGGGCAGTCGGGAACCGAATTTTCTATAACCGGCGTATCTGCAGGATCTTGCAGGGTATTAGTAACGGATAATGAAACCGGTGTTCAAGTGGAAGAAGAATATGTTATCAACGAGCCTGAAACAGACCTTGAGTTTGAAATCATGTCCCTTGAGTGCAATGAGGAGACCAATAGAGCGGATCTGACCCTGGTAGCAACGGGCGGCGTTGCACCTTATTCCTACAGTGTGGGTTGCGTGCAGTTTCAATCTACAAACGGATTCTTTGGCTTATTTGATGGAGAAGAAGTGGTTTGCGTCAGAGATGATGCCGGCTGTGTAAGAGAAATTGAGGTGGAAATTCCAAGATGTATATTTGATGATTGTTTTGAGGGGAGGCTGGTTATTACTCCCAACGGTGACGGTCTCAATGATAATCTGGTAATAAAATGTGCTCAGAATACTCAAAATATCCTCAGAATCTTTAACAGAGGAGGCCAGCAGGTCTATCAGGAGGCCAACTACAGAAACACCTGGGAAGGAACATCAGACAGTGGCAGCGACCTTAATGAAGATACCTATCTCTGGGTTTTGGAAATTATTGAGAACGGTCGGGTTGTAGATCAGTTTAATGGAACTGTAACCATCCTGAGAGAACTACGCTAATCATTAAATAAAAATTGAAAATCACAAATCATGAAATATATTATAATAACTCTTTTCGCAGCATTTATTTTATCCCCCCTCACACAGGCTCAGGAACAAATAGATTACACGCAATATCATCTCAATCCTGTACTCATCAACCCGGCTGCTGCCGGAATGCACAATGGGCATCAGGTATTTTTGAATTACCGAAACAACTGGAGTAGCTTTGAGCGCGCTCCCAGAGCTTATACGCTAAGCTATGATGGCAGCTTTATGGATGATCGAGTCGGTTTGGGTGCTATGTTCTCAGGTAGAACATTTGGTGTTGAAAATCAATTTAAAGCAAGATTGTCTTACAGTTACAGATTTGGTGATGAAGATTGGCAATGGTCAGTTGGGTTGTCCACAGAATATGAGCGCTTTTCATTGTCCAATGATGCTTTCTTAAGTGACCTTTATGATCCGGGAGATCCTGTTGTTCAAGCGGCAGCTGATGGTATCAATTATTTTGATTTGACTGCCGGTGTTTACGGTTCTTATCGAGAATCATTTTATTTCGGTTTGGCAGCACCTCAAATGGTCAGAGCAAGGATTGATGACGTTGATTTTGATGATGATGACAACTTGAGTTTGTTTCAGTATTTTAATCTTCTATTGGGTTACAACTTTGATATCCCCAACTATGGAATCACTTTAGAACCCTCAGTATTTATCAAGCGACTTCGAAATGTACCATTTCAGGTTGATTTCAATATTCTTGCTAAAATGTTTGATGATCACCTTATGGCGGGTTTGTCTTATTCTGCAGGTCGCGGAGACAGAATGGGGTTCTTACTGGGAACACGTCTTGATAATATCAGATTTTACTACAGTTATGATCTGTCTTTTCAGCCATTTCAGGATTATTCCAATGGGTCGCACGAGTTTAGTTTAGGGATACATTTTTAGGGTACAGGGGAATTTTAATACCTTAATCGAATTAGGCTATAAGTCAATATTGTAAGACTTAGATGACTATTGCTTTTAACTAAGTAAATGTTTAAGGATTCTTGACATTTAAACATTTCGAGAATGGATAATGGATAATTAATTGAAAATTAAAAAATGACTGTCTCGTAAGGAAATGAAAAAAAAAAAAAAAAAAAATTG
>SLKL01000458.1 GCA_007134625.1 Saprospiraceae bacterium | reverse complement strand
TACACCATGTAGCTAATGTTTCCCCTGAAAATACCGCGCTTTACTGGAATGGTCAGTACAATGGTGAAAATGCGTCTGAAGGTGTGTATGTTTATATGCTGGAGTATGAAGATGCAGGTGGTAGAAGTGTTGTGAGGACGGGGGAGGTGTTGTTGGTGCGGTGATTAGCATTTTATGTCTTTCAGTGTTTAAGAAGTAAATTCATTAAATAATCATACCGGCGGCAACGGTCTCATTGGTTGCTTCATCAATGAGAATCAAAGAGCCTGTATTTCTATTTTTTCTATAAGGATCGATAAGAAGTGGGTGGGTCGTTCTCATCCTGACTCTCGCTATATCGTTCATGCCTAAGTTTTTGTCTTGTGTATTTCTGTGAAGGGTATTGATATCCATTTTGTATTGTACCTCTTTAATAATGGCTTTTGCTTCATTTGTTGTGTGACGGACGATGTATTTTGCCCGTGGTCTTGGTGGCAAATGATGCAACCAACACATCATAAAGTCAATATCCTGAGTGAGTTGCGGTCGGTTGTTAACCCTGACAATCATATCGCCTCTGCTAACATCAATATCGTCTTCAAGCCTTATTGTAACAGACATTGGTGGAAAAGCTTCAGATACCGCACCATCGCAAGTATCTATGGATTGAATTTTTGACTGGAATCCGGACGGGAGTACCATGACTTCATCTCCGGGCTTAAAAATCCCACCTGACACTCTTCCTGCATATCCTCTGTAATCCGGGTAGTCAACCGAATGTGGTCGTATTACAGTTTGTACCGGGAACCTACAGTCAATAAAATTGTGGTCAGACCCAATATGAATGGTTTCAAGGGTGTAAAGCAGAGAGGGTCCCTCATACCATGGCATATTTTTGGATTTACTAACCACATTGTCTCCGTGAAGGGCACTGATGGGAATAAATCTCAAATCCTTTATATCCAATTTGGAAGCAAAAGACCTAAAGTTCCTAACGACCTGATCATAGACCTCTTCTGAATAATCAACCAAATCCATTTTATTTACGCATAGAATCAAATGGGGTATTTGCAGAAGTGAAGCAATGATGGAGTGGCGACAGGTTTGCTCTATCATTCCATGTCTTGCATCTACCAATATAAGTGCAAGATTTGCAGTAGTGGCTCCTGTAACCATATTTCTCGTATATTGGATATGACCGGGAGTATCTGCTATGATGAATTTTCTTCTCGGAGTAGCGAAGTATCTGTAGGCTACGTCAATGGTGATGCCCTGTTCGCGCTCGTCTCGAAGACCATCGGTAAGCAATGCCAGTTCAACATGTTCAAGTCCCTTTTTTCTGCTTGAGAGTTTTACCGCCTCTAACTGATCTTCAAAAATTGATTTTGAATCATATAGTAAGCGCCCAATTAGTGTGGATTTCCCGTCATCCACACTCCCTGCTGTTGTAAACCGAAGTAGTTCTGTTTGTTGTTGGTTATGCATTATGTAAGATTAATCTGATTAGATACTATTGATTTCTTTAGATTAAAAATATCCTTCTTTTTTCCGGTCTTCCATAGCTGTTTCCGATCGTTTATCATCTGCGCGGTTTCCTCTCTCAGTCTCGCGGGCCGCTGCAACTTCAGCAACGACTTGCTCGAGTGTAGTAGCATTTGACTCTATTCCTCCTGTAATAGTAATATCTCCCAATGTCCTGAATCGCACTGTTTTTCTCATTACCTCTTCCCCCGGTTTTAGTTGGAGAAATTCAGAGTATGGTAACCAGGAATTTTGTCTTTTGACCACTTCTCTTTCATGCGCAAAGTAAATAGAGGGAATCTCTATTTCCTGATCCATTATATACTCCCAGACATCCATCTCTGTCCAGTTAGATATGGGGAAGACCCTGAAATGCTCACCCATATTTTTTTTTCCGTTAAAAAGGTTCCAGAGTTCCGGTCTTTGATTTTTGGGATCCCATTGACCAAACTCATCGCGATGAGAAAAAAATCGCTCCTTTGCCCTTGCTTTTTCTTCATCTCGCCTGCCGCCTCCGATAGCGCAGTCAATTTGGTGTTTTTCTATAGTATCCAGAAGGGTGGTGGTCTGTAATATATTTCTACTGGCGTTCAGTCCTTTCTCTTCTAATACCCTGCCCTCATCTATTGATTGCTGAACTGAACCAACAATTAACCTTGCCCCTAAAGATTCAACTAAGCGGTCTCTGAATTCAATAGCCTCGGGGAAGTTGTGCCCTGTATCTACATGAAGTAATGAAAAAGGAATTTTAGCCGGCCAGAAAGCCTTTTTAGCGAGATGAGTTACGGTAATGGAATCCTTCCCCCCGGAAAAAAGGATTACCGGATTTTCAAATTGTGCATACACCTCTCGCAAAACATATATTGCCTCGGCTTCCAACTCTTCCAGGTGTTTTAAACTGTATTTCATCTAAGAATATATTTTTAAGTGAATTATCGCTTATTATCAGCTTTTCTCCTATTTTTTAAAATCCCTGTTTAATTTTTCTTCTAAAAACTGTACTAATCGCAATGCACATTCTTCTGCAGTTTCAATTTCTGTATTGAGCTTTATTGCCGGATTTTCCGGTGCTTCATAGGGCGATTGAATGCCTGTAAAATCTTTAATAACTCCCTTTCTCGCCTTTTTGTAAAGTCCTTTCACATCCCTTTTCTCACAAGTACTGAGTGAGGCATCTATATATATTTCAAAAAAGTCTTTTTCACCAATAATTTGCCTTGCCTTATTGCGATCTTCAATAAAAGGTGAAATAAAGGCCGTTAGTACTATTATGCCGGCATCTGTAAAGAGTTTTGAAACCTCGGCTATCCTTCTGATATTTTCACTTCTGCCTGATTTTGAAAAATCAAGGTCTGAATTTAGACCGCTGCGTATATTATCGCCATCGAGCAAGTAGGTTCTTATATTTTTTTTATGGAGCATTTTTTCTACGAGGTTAGCTATCGTACTTTTACCTGACCCTGATAGACCCGTAAACCAAAGCACCATTCCTCTGTGACCGGAAAGCCTTTCGCGATTGAACCTATCGATCATATGACGATGGGTGTGAAGGTGCAATTTTTTTTCAAGCATAAATCGGATAGTATAAATAAACAAACGTAATAATCACGATTGCATAGACAAAGGTAAAGGGAATTCCTATTTTTAAAAAATCAGTGGCTTTATAGTTACCCGGACCAAGAACCATTAAATTGGTCTGATAACTGACAGCCGTTATAAATGCAGCGGAGGCACTGAAGGCGAGTGTGAGGTACACAGGAGTTGGATTGAGTGAAAGATCTACAATAAGTTGATAAACCAAAGGGAACATTATACTTATGGCAGCTGCATTGGTTATAAAGGATGTAAAAAAAAGAGTAGTCAGAAAAATAGAAACTAAAATAACCAAAGCGGGAGCGCCTGTTAGAATACTAACGAGGGGTTGTGTAATGATTGCAGCTCCTCCTGTATGGATAAAAACCATTCCCAGAGTAAGGGCACTTCCCAGTATTACAAAAAGATCCAGACTGAGATTTTTCTTGGTCTCCTCCTCAGATAGTAGGTTGAGAATTAGTCCACCGGTAAAAATGGTTATCAGGGCAATAAACAGTTCAATCAGTCCCATAAAAACAAGGCCTATTGAAGCAATAGTAACGACACCTAAGGATATTTTCTTCCATTTGGGTATTTTTTCCTGATCTTCTATTACTGAGACTGTATAAAAATCCTGGTTTTTTGAACTTAGTCTTTCAAATTCGGGACCTGTTGTCAGCAATAGTAAATCACCCGGCATCAACGGTATTTCGCCTAGCTTTCCATCGAGCTTTGCTCCCTTACGATGGATGCCAATTACTGCTGCATCATAGGTCTCCCGAAATAGTGATTTTTTAAGTGTTTTTCCAGATAAGCCGGAGTTGAAAGGGACAACTACCTCGATCAAATCAGGTTCATAGCCCTCTTCAAATT
>SLKL01000459.1 GCA_007134625.1 Saprospiraceae bacterium | reverse complement strand
GATCTGTACATCGTCATAAAATCCGGGTATAGTTATTTTTTTATTCTCATCCTGCATTGATGCGATCATTCTGCACAATACATTGACGGGATTGGCAACAGCTCCGCCATAAACACCTGAATGCAGATCGCGATTAGGACCGGTCACCTCTACCTCCATATAACTCAATCCTCTAAGTCCGGTAGTAATAGATGGAGTATCCTTAGCTATCATAGCTGTATCTGAAATCAATATTACATCACAAGCCAATTTTCCTTTAAACTTACGACAGAAATCACCAAGGTGCTCAGAACCGACTTCCTCCTCTCCTTCTATCATAAATTTGATATTGCACGGCAATTCATCCAGCTCCTGCATTATCTCAAATGCTTTTACATGCATATACATTTGCCCCTTGTCATCACAGGCACCTCTAGCAAAAATGGCTCCCTCGGGATGAATTTTGGTTTTTTTAATAACCGGATTAAATGGTTCAGAATCCCACAATTCAAGTGGGTCCGGAGGTTGTACGTCATAGTGGCCATAAACCAACACTGTAGGAAGACTATCGTCTAATATTTTTTCCCCATAAACAATAGGATGTCCCGGAGTGGGAATTATTTCGACATTATCAGCACCCGCCTTTTCAAGATTGTTTTTCAGGAATTCAGCTGCTGCTATCATATCCTTCTGATGCCTGGAATCAGCACTTACCGAAGGTATTCTCAACAATTCGAAAAGCTCCTCTAAGAAGCGATCCTTGTTTTTTTCTACATATTCATTTAATCCTTTCATTCAACTAATTTTTTTATTAAAAAATATGCCCAAGCAGATCAATTTCTGTCTCAGGCCAGACTTTATCTCCAACAGCTTTATACATTAACCCCTCCTCTAGTTTTCTCCGAACAAGTCCAATGGAACGATTGTTCTGAACCATCATCCAGCAGCATACATTATTGGCAATACTAAAACCACGTTTTAAATAAAACTCATTTGCCCCCGATACCAACATCAAAAAATCTATACCAGATTTTTCTGCCAAATCATACAGATATTTTAACATATCAGTCGCCAGACCGGCCTCCCTGAAATCTTTCCCAACACATAAATCTACAATACCAAATATACTGAAATTCACACCACCGGAATGAATGACCCTATGGTCAACTGCAAGATGACCGATCAGGGTATTATTTTTTGAGGCAAGTATTCTGACTGCGGGAATTTGATGGAAAAAGACCCTTCCTTTTGGGTAACCATCAAATGAATCGGATAACAATTCTGCTATTTCCCTTCTCAGCTCCTCTACCAGATTATGTTCATAAAGATGTTTAATTTGCATCTGAGATAGCTATGGTGCCTTGAGCTCTAAAATAGTGTGCAAACATACAGAAAATTCGGGAATTTACAGAGTTTTAACGTAGCCTTCGGCTAAGAATTTGATTGTGTGTGAGTTATGTAACAATTTAGGGTTGAAGGTAGTAGGAAGATAATTGAAAGTTGAAAATTGAAAAAGTTTAAAGTGGAAGGTTGAAAGTGGAAAAGGTGCGAGATACGAGATACGAGGTACAAGATACGAGTTTCAAGATACGAGTTTGTTGAAATCATGGTTAATAGCTAAAAATTACGGGTACAATCAACCAGCTGCCAGAAGCTAGAAGCCAGAAGCCAGCAGCCAGTAGCTAGAAGCCAGCAGCCAGAGAAACTAAGCACTAAAAACTAAAAAAGGCCTATCCCGTAAAGACGCGAAATGAAATGGAGTGGATTGACGAGAAAGTTGGGAGTAAAAAGAGAGCGAAGTGTGGATACTAAAAAAGCTCATCAACACATTTATTGATGAGCTTTTAAAGAAAATTATCAAACCTTAACCACTCAGTAAAATGGTCAATATTTTAAAGCTTAGAAGCTAAATCTATAGATCAAATTGAAATTAATACCGGGCATATCAAAACGCTGTGGAGCAGCAGGTCCCAAAACGGGATCCGGGAACCGTCTGACTACTGACATGTGATCCTGATATGCAGTATTGAATAAATTGTCCACTCTGAAATTAATACTGTGTACATTGCTATTGGAAAGTATTCTGTAAAAGGCTTCCAGTCTAGCTATGCCGTAACCATCTGTTGGTAATTCATCACCGGGAACTCTATCCTGAGCAGCTACCAAGCGATAATTACCTGATAAACCCCATGTACCAGCATCATACCCAAGTGTAAAACCGGTTCTGAACGGCGGAATAAATGGCAGTGGGTCCTTGGTATCGTCTGCTCTTGTACCTCTAACGTAATCCATAACAAAATCAAAATAAAGCTGATCCATCAGCATCACTCTTGACTGAAACTCAAATCCTAACAACTCAGCATCAGTACCAAAGAACTGAATAGTGTTTGGAAACTCTCTGTCAGCTCTGACACGGTATGGAATATTAACCGCTTCGACATTGTCTAAAGTCAACAATGCAACATAATTATCAATTCGGTTATAAAATCCTGTGGCTTCAATTCTGAATCTTTCACCGGTAAACCTTACAAAAAGGTCCATACCTAACCCTTTTTCACTCTGTAAGCTGGGATCTCCAAGCTCAACTCTTGTTGCTCCTGCATGCCAACCATCAGCATAACGCTCTAAAACAGTTGCATTTCTGTGTGCTCTTGCTAGCTGCCAGCCAATTTCTAATTGATCAATGGGCTGATAGTTCAATCCGATAGATCCCGCAAAGTTGAAAACTTCATCGCTCACTCTTTCAAATGGAGGCACCTCTTCTGGATTCACTAAAGTCGGGTCAGGATCCGGTGTAAAAAATCTATTCGAAACACTTGCTGTCCAGTCCTGCTCTACTCTAGCTCCAATCTGTAGATTTAAGTTTCTTGCTAAAGGAACTTCCTGAAAAGTGAACAAAGCGATATTTACGATATCCTCACCCGGGTGGTAGGCCTCAATTCCATCTACTTCCTGGTATCTCATATGCAAATTTGCACCAAGCACACCTCTGTCAAAAATAAAGAAGGGTCTGTGCATTAAGAGAGCTGTAGAGCTTATGGTACGGGTTTTAATTTCCAGCTCCAATTCTTCAGGTAATGGGTCAGGCATTCCTTCCTCCTGCTCAGAGTATGAAAAACTGGCTCTGAGTTCTAATTCATCAAAGAATCCATTCAGCTTTTGGTTTGCAAATCCTTGTACATTGTATCTGAAAATGCGAATTTCCATATCCGGCTCTTCTTCGATGAAAAAGCCGGGATTGTCAGGGTCAGACTCACTTGCAAATTCAGGTATCCCATAGTGGTTCTGATAGTATCGGGCAGAAAGTCCTCCCCTGAATCCATTCTTTTGATAGCCCCAACCCAGTGATGCAGTATAAGAATCAAGGCGAGTGTTATTGATGTCTTCATTAGGAGTTTTTCCATCACCTGCTGTTCTGTACAAAATCCTTCCGGAAACAGCGTGATTTTCACCTCCATAGATCAAACCAAAAGATCCGGACAATAGATTATTATTAGATGCAGCATGCAAAGCAGCTCCACCACCAAGTCCCTGACTCCATGACCTTGGAGCATCTTCTGTAAACATATTGATAACACCACCCAAAGCACTTGATCCATATAACAAACTGGCAGGTCCGCGAACCACCTCTACTCTACTCAGACCCAAAGGATCTAAAGTTATGGCATGATCGGGAGCAGTACTCTGAATATCTCCCATACGCTCACCATTTTCAAGAACTACAAGTCGCTCTCCGTCAAAACCACGAATAACCGGACGTGAAGGGCCACCACCGAAAGAACGCGAGCTCAAGCCGGGTTCTCCATCAAGCATATCACCCAATGAAAGGTTAGCTCTTGCTGCCAATTGATTAACTGTATATGCCTGTGCAGATTGATAATTTGCAGCTGAACCTGTAGGAGTAGCAGTTACTACTACTTCATCTGTTCTGAAAAAATCCTGCTCCAATTCAACAACAAATGGATCT
>SLKL01000154.1 GCA_007134625.1 Saprospiraceae bacterium | reverse complement strand
CTGTGCATGCCCACAGACGAAACCAATAGGAAAGCCGTATGCGGGAAAATCGCACGTACGGTTTGACGAGGGGAAGAAGGGGCAGAAAAATCATCTGCTTCTTCTTTCTACTCTACTGGTTGACCAAAAAGGAGTGAATTTGAGATTTTCGAGAATGAATAAAATTCGTTAAATTATTGAACTGTCACATTTTTCATATTCCAACACTTACCCAAGCGAAATCGAACCTAAACTTAAAAACTTTTGTAGAGTTGGCAAATGGTCATTTTCCTGGAGGCTCTTTTTCCCATATTTGGAGGCCCCTTTACAGCCTTCACTGCACGGTTATTTGGACATTCAGTCATTTCTATTTTTTCTCTCAATAGGCAGCTTACCATATTTGTTGGTCTGAATTGCTTGAATCGAAGGAAAAAGTAATAAATTTGACTTAATTTTCGAATTCAACCATTATTGTTGTGCTTCAGATTTTTCGGGTAAACCAATTGTTGAACAGCCTTTTATTATTTCCTTATGCGCTGTTACTTAACCACAGGATGTTTTTTGCAGATCCTGCTGAAGCGAGTGATTTCAATAACGGGATTTTAAGTGCTTGGTTAGAGAACATGAATCTCAATTTTCCAATCAGTAGTGCTTTTCTATTTATCTTTTTGATTTTTATTCAGGCTATTCTGATCAATCGGATGAGTATCATTTTTCGAATGGGTAATGAGATAACCCTTTTTCCGGGCTTAATTTTTATACTGTTGACTTCATTTTTTCCGGCCTTCCAACAATTATCGGGTTTAATAATTGGACAGTTTTTCCTGATTTTGGCACTTTATAATCTTTTTGACATATACAATCGTCACAAAGACAATGGATACCTCTTTAATTCTGCCCTTTGGCTTGCTTTGGCGAGTTTGATTTACTTCCCGTTTATCATCTTTTTACCCGTCATGATTATCGGAGGCTTTATCCTCAAATCCCTGCGTATGGTGGATTTTTTGTTGATGATTAATGGTTTCATTGTTCCGTATTTTTTGACCGGAACTTATTATTACCTGAAAGGCGATATATCCGGCTTTATTTTTTCTTATTTGCAGCCGGAATTTGGATTACAGTTCCCGATATTTCCGCTTACTGTGGATATTTTAATTCCACTTATGCTTATTGTCGCCTCTATTTTAATTGTCCTTCTGAATTTCCAGTATTATACCTCCCGAAAAGGACTGCGAGCTAAAAAGAATATCGATATCATCTATTGGTTGTTGCTTTTTTACGGAATCTCAATTGTTCTCTTTCCCGGAATAAGTTTGCAGCATATGGTGCTGATAGCTGTACCGCTTGCATTTTTACTTCAAGACAGTTTGTTGCGCATTGAAAATCCACTTACTGCCGAGATAGTCCATTTATTCCTAATTTCAAGTTTATTCTTTTTTCATTATCAGAATCTTTTTTCCTGATTTAAGGGAAGGTGTGGAAGTTGTAGAGTTATAAAGTTTGAAAGTTTGAAAGTGAGGAAGTGGGGAGATGGAAGGGTACTCCGCAAGCTAAGATTTGTAGCATGTGCAAAATATTAAACCCTAAAAATTTAATTAACATCCTCATTATTCTAATCTGATTTAGTTACTTGTAACCATGTAAAAAAAAATTACTATCTTCGAAATTGAAACTTGAATCTATATCTGCGATTGGGTTCATATAATTCAAAAAAATGAAAAAACTGGTGTTCAATTCATTTGGCGGTAATGAAGTGCTGGAATTAACTGAAAGCACCATTCCACAAGTCAAACAAAACGATGTTTTAGTTAAAGTGGCCTACGCTGGTGTAAATCCTCTTGACTGGAAAACGCGAAATGGAGAGATGAAGATGGTGAGTGGTAAAAAATTCCCTAAAACTCTGGGAACTGAATTTTCCGGTATAGTAACAGAGGTTGGTAAAAACGTAAGTGGTTTCAAGCCTGGTGATCGGGTCGTGGGCAGTATGGGAATGCATGGAGGGGCATTTAGTGAATTCGTACTCAAATCTCCTAAGGATCTCGTAATATTGCCTAAAGAGCTGGATTTAAAATCAGCTTCTGTGGCTGTTGTATGCGGCTTGACAGCCTATCAGTGTTTAGTAAAAAAGGGTAAGATTGCTCAAGATAAAAAAGTCCTTATAAATGGTGCTGCCGGTGGAGTTGGAACATTTGCTGTTCAAATCACAAATATTTTATCAGCAGATTGTTGGGGGACATCAAGTTCCGAAAATCATGATTATATTAAGAAACTAGGTTGTCAACATCCGATCGATTACAATGTAGAGGATTGGTTGCATGCTCTCGAGGGTTTTGACCTCATTTTTGATGCAGTAAGTAAGTTAACCTTCCAACAGGCAAAGTCTAAATTGAATAAGGGTGGCATATATGTAAATACACTACCGGGACCGGGTATTTTCTTTCAACAGATATACACCTCTGTTTTTTCTTCAAAAAAAGCTAAAACTTATCTGCTCAAATTTGACCCACAGGATTTGCAGTGGCTGTTTAACAAAATGCTGGAGAAAAAAATAATCCTGCCGGAGATTAGTGTCTTTCCCTTTGAGCAAATTGCTGATGCACTAGAGTTAAGTGAAACCCAAAAAGTAAAAGGTAAGCTCATTATTGAAATAGATTCACAACTAATTTGATACACAGGGACTGTAAAGTTTTTTTTCAGCTGAATTTTTCTTTTAGAAATAAACCTTCAAAAGTGTTTAACACGCTCAATGTGTTTCTAATTTCCTGATTTTTAGAACCTCCTACATTCCTTTATTTTATCCGAACTTTGATTGGAAAACCTCTTCGGGATAAATAAAAAAATATCCTGTAGGCTGATATTTTTATTTTTTCAATAAAAACTGCTAATATTACGCCTTCAATTTACAAATCTGAATTTATTATGAGTAAAGAGAAAAAGAAATTTATTGATCGGTTCTTAGATTGGATTGAACGAACGGGAAACAAACTTCCCGATCCGGCTATGCTGTTTTTCTTTCTGATGGTGATTGTGTGGGTCTTTTCAGCCGTATTGTCACCTATCGATTTTGGAAAGTTCCACCCAAGAACCGGAGAAGAATTATTGGTGAACAACCTTCTTACAGGTGAAAGTCTGGCAGAATTTCTCGCGACCATGGTCACCGTTTTCGTGACTTTCGCTCCCTTAGGGATTGTATTGGTAGCGATGCTGGGTGTGGGGGTTGCTGAACATTCCGGCTTTATCAATGTGGGCTTGAAAAAACTTTTGAGTTTTACCCCAAGAATGCTACTTACTCCGGTACTTATTCTAGTGGCTATCGTGAGTCACACAGCTGCTGATGCCGGTTACGTTCTGGTGATTCCCCTCGGAGGAGTTATTTTTTATGCTGCCGGAAGGCACCCGCTCGCCGGTATTGCTGCTGCCTTTGCCGGTGTTAGTGGGGGATTTTCTGCCAACTTTGTGCCCTCAGGAATTGATCCTCTTTTGATGAGTTTCACTCAGGAGGCAGCACAGATTTTTGATGAGGACATGCAGATTAACCCATTGAATAACTGGTTTTTTACGGCCATTTCTTCCATTTTGATCACAACAGTTGGTTGGTATGTAACGGATAGAATAATTGAACCCCGTTTGAAGGGAGTCAAAATAGATGCGGATGAAGCAGATTTGCCAAAAATGGAGAAAGTTACTCCAAAAGAGAATAAAGCATTCCTTTATGCTTCTTTAGCTATGTTGGCAGGTATTGCAGCTTTAATTATCTGGTCCATACCGGAGGGTTCAGCGCTGAGAGATCCGAATCCACCAAATGAGGACATTAGTTCTCTGGTTTCTTTCGGTGCACCGCTAATGCAGGCAATTGTACCTTTGATCTTTTTACTTTTTGTGATTCCCGGTGTTGTCCACGGATTTGCTTCGGGTACCTTCAAAAACTCCAAAGATCTGGTTGAAAGTATGACTAAAGCTATGAATAG
>SLKL01000224.1 GCA_007134625.1 Saprospiraceae bacterium | reverse complement strand
GAGTTACGGCATACAGAGCAGTTTTCACAAAAGGAGATTTAAGAGAGGATCAGAAAGTTCTGATTACAGGAGGCGGTGGCGGTGTTGCCGTGAATTGCATACAATTTGCCCTCGCGGCGGAAGCAGAGGTTTTTGCTACGACCGGCTCAAAAGAAAAGGCGGATAAACTCACAGCCATGGGAGTCAGGCATGTAGTCAATTACAAGGAAGAAAAATGGGATAAAACACTGAAATCTGAAGCCGGACTTTTTGACCTGATTATTGACAGCGCCGGAGGTGATGGATTTGCAAAACTAATCGGTCTGCTCAAACCCGGTGGCAAATTGGTCATTTACGGAGGTACAAAAGGAAAAAGTAATGATATCAGCCCCCAACTCATTTTCTGGAGACAACTCCACATCATGGGTACATCCATGGGATCGATAAGTGATTTTCAAAATATGCTTCACTTTGTAAAAGCACATCAGGTAAAACCCGTTATCGACAGTGTTTTTGATTTAAAAGATTTCCACAAAGCTTTCGATAGAATCAGATCAGGCGACCATTTTGGAAAGATTGTTTTGAGGATTAGGGAGTAAGATTTTTGTTAATTGAAAAGTGAAGGTTGAAGATTGAAAATGAATCCAATAGCCATTATCCATTTCTTGCCCTGCGATGTGGTGAGTATTTCGAATGCTCAATAACCTCGAGTCGAACCAAGTAGTGCCGAAAGGCGATGCACTGAGCGCAAGTCGAAGTGCGGTGCACTGAGCGCAAGTCGAAGTGTCAATTATCCATTAAAACAACCCCCTGACTATAAACCTCCCCATCTGCCCGTATCCGAACTATATACTGACCCGCAGGAAGATGAGAAGCGTCCAATGACAACTGATGCGCTCCTATGGCTAAGTCCTGATGATATACTTGCTGACCTAGCATATTGTACATACGCAACTCGCCGCCCTCCCGCAAATCTGTAGTGAAGTGCAAATAAAAATATCCGCTATTGGGATTGGGGAAAAGCACATACCCACTCTCCTCCAATTGCTCGCGCAGATTAGAAGGACCCTCTATGGTGACCCACTCGCAGTAGGTATCCTCCGCATTTTCATTGCTGACAGTGAGACAGACGTGGTAGTCTCCCGGATCGGGAAACTCATGTACACCGGGCTCACGACCGATAAAGGTGCTACCATCACCAAAGTCCCACTCCCAAAGCTCCGGTCTAAAGTAGGAAGCATCCGTAAACCTGCGCTCCAAATGAGTCAGATTCATCCCATTGTAGCGAAACCAGGCTTTGGGCAGATTGTCTATTCCTAAGGTATCGCAGGGACTACCATCAATGGGACCTATCCTGTAATTGGCATTGTTGGGGAAGGTTCCTGAGCTCACCCATGGTGTAACAATAAACTCATCGCTTATATTAACCTTAGACCCTTTCAATTCCGGATTTAAGATTATAGTTATACTATCTTTTGCCCAATGTTTCAACCACAATTCACCTTTAGGAGTAAGCTTTGGCTCGTAAATTCCCGGAATTGCATTGTCCATCGTAAAGATATTTAATAGAGTGTCAGCAGTAGCTTGTACATCTTCTGCCCATGTATCATATTGTATCAAATACCTGCCCCCCAATCCTCCATACAAATACCTGCCATTGGGACATAGAGTTAAAGTTTTTAACTGATATTTAAAGTCCCAGGTCTCCAATTCAAATGTATGAGCAAAATCAAAATTACCTGTACAGCGATCGAAGTCGTAAACATGGAATTGGTAATCAAACGGGCTGTCATGATAAAATTTCCAGGGGTAGAAATGGCTTCCTGTTTTACAAATATACTGATCAGTGACATAATTATAGATGACCAATCTGCAGTAATACTCCGGCATCTCAATGACTTCTGAAACATGACTAAAGTTTACGCCTCTGTCGTCCAGTAAAAATACATGCCATCGAGCATTTAACATCTCTCTAACCAATATCCACCAATCTCGACCATTTGCATGACGGATACTCTTCAGCCCACTTGTTTGAGATTTCAACTCTTTTAAATTTATGTTCTTTTCAATCACTTCACCGAGCCCATCATTCAGGCTTATATCAATTTTTGAGTAATTTAGACCATTCCCCCTAAATTGTGTGGGATTATTTTCATCATCTTTAATTCCAAGATAAAATAAAAAATATTCATTTTCTTTTTCAGGAGAAGGTAAGATTATTGTCCAGTCAGGAATATTCACACCACCGGATAACGAATAAAAATCTAATAATTGCCCTTCCATAACAAAAACAGAATCCCCATTTTTCATAAGCTGATAGTCCTTATTAAAAACATCAAATCCGTCTGTAAAAAACAACAAATTACCCTCCTTGTCTGCGATAGTTGATTTTCCGGAACTTGCTCTAATTTTATATGGATGATCTATGGTAACCAATTCTATTGTGTAGCTTGTATCATTAAATGTAAAAAAATGAGCGCAACAATATCCTAATTCACTTTTTCCGGTATACCAAACAAAGTCTTCTTTCTGGGCATCTAAATCAACACTCAGCATTATTAAAAATAGGGATATAGAAATCAATCTCATAGTTATGATAGAAATAAATAAAGAACGATCCACAAAAAACAACAAAAAGGTAAAATGACCAAATATTTCTTCACTTCCCCTCAAATTTTAACATTTGGATTGACTCTTTTTGATAGGAAATGACTTTAAAAATGCACTAAATTTAGTTTACACGTATAATAATTTAAAAACAGGTGCTTGGGATTGCTTTTTTTCACTTTGTATATGTATAAGCGATCTATAACCCTTATTCACCTAAACTATGACGGAACACTTAAAAATCTTCAATTTTCAATTACTTGCCCTGAGCGACTTGTGGTGCGATGTGGTTAGCGGAGCAGAACCAAGCGCAGGTCGAAGTACGATGCACTGAGCGACAGTCGAAGTGTCAATTTTATCACCAACCCCGATTAGAGCATTTTCAATTTTCAACTTTCAATTTTCAATTCCCTCCCCTAAACATCCTGATAAATCGATTTTTATCAAAGTACCAGGCAGAAAAAAATAATACTGCATAGGTCATCAAAGTCAGTGGAATAATCTCCTGACTGGGATTAAAGGCATAGGCGTGATAGCTAATGATAATAAGTCCGCTCCAGATGATGGGGAATTTCCAGCCTGAGAGCGATGCCAGAAAGATGATTGGGAGGATATACCAGGGATGAACGATGGTTTGAAAAAGAAAAAACAAACTTAGAACTATCACCATCATATCGATCAGGCGATTTTTGTCGAGGCCAATCTTTCTCCAATATACCAGGAAAAAAGTATAAAAAATCAGAAACAGCAAACTGCACAGTGGTCCAATTACCTCAATCCAGCTGTCTCCCTTTATCCAAATCGTAAGATATCGGAGCACATAGTAGATAGAGGCATTAAATTCAGCTGTTTGAAAATACACATTCAGACTTTCCAGATACCCGACATAAGCTCTGGAAAAAAGAAGCGGAAAGAAGGAAGTAAAGGCAATAAGTGCCGCAGAAATTGCAAAGCTGAGGCGTTGTTTAAAGCCTTTTAAAAACATTACTATGGGAATCAGAATCAGGGGAAGAAGTTTGATTCCTGCAGCAAGTCCGAGCATTATGCCGGAGCGAATGCCTTTTTGTCCGAAAAAATACATTAGAAAAAGCGCCAGAAAAAAGATAATCAAACCCTCATGGTGGATATTACCAGAAATTTCAAGCAGTACAAGTGGGTTAAATGCATAAATAGCTACCATTCCGGGATACCTTCCTCTGCGTCTCAGCAAAGGAATTATTAGAAACAATACCAAAATATCAATCCCTACAAGGAAGGCCTTGGTCCAGAAGGCAGCCGCCTTGCTGTCGGCACATGCTAATGCAGTGCCAATACCAAAAACGAGTTGTGTAAGTGGCGGAAATTTACTGTACGATTCCCGGGAGTTAAGGTTGCCAT
>SLKL01000404.1 GCA_007134625.1 Saprospiraceae bacterium | reverse complement strand
ATAGCATTCGGAGGGATCGAGATAGGCACGGCCTCCAAAGTAGCTACAGAATCACTGCAACTCAAAGGTTCAGGGTCAATAATTTCAAAAGTGGGGCTGATGGTGTCAACTGAGACATTTACACTGACCCAATCCTGACAAAATACGCCATTCTCTTCGTTAACCACTTCAAGTTGATAAGTTCCGGCAGCACCTACGGTGATTATGGACTCAGTGGGATCAGAGAGAATTTGTCCATCGGTTGTTGACCATAGGAATTCAGTTCCCTGTGAAAGACTTCCATCAAGTTCAATGACTTCATTCTCACAAGTAATAGTTAGCGGGTTCTCTATAAAAGCAAAAACGGGAACCCAGTTAATATGCAAATCGACTATACTGTCGCAACCTATTTCATTGGTCAGAATAACCTCATAATTCCCCGGTTCAGAAAATTGCTGACCTCCGATTTCAACAGATTCTCCCGCACAAATCAGATATTCCTCCTCTGTCCTGATTTCCTCAAGCACAGTAATAGTCACTTCATCCGAATATTCACATATTTCTCTTAATGAAAAATCATCTAAAGCAAAATCGTTTCCACCAAGAACAAGATTTAAATTTTCAACACAAATAGTAACCGAATTTAATCCGCCGGAATTCCATGTTGTAGAGAATTCAACCCACTCACATGTATTACTTGTCGAACTCACAGTTCCCACCACAGTTCCATTAAAGCTAGTCTCAAAAACAGGTGGTGATGCTGGGAAAACCGATGTCACAAAAAACTGAAAAATATAGTCTGAATCTGGTGAAACATCTACAGTCTGACACCACACCTGCGTCCCGGCAACCAAAGCTCCATCTGCGATAAACATATTTCCCGATCCGCTTGTATGATCTCCACATTCTGACCATTGAGGATTCCCAACAATGGGATTGGTTTGAATGGAGTATTGACCCGGTGCTAAAAACCCCATATTCAATTCATTAAATTCATAGTCACTTGTAAATCCGGTATTCCCCATTTCAAAATCACCGTTTTCAATCAGGTTTTCATCCGATATAGCCGTAATATTGAGGGTATAAGTTGTTGTCGAACTAACATCTGCTATTGGTTGAAGTATATTGGGATCTGACAAACCTTCTTCCGGAAACCATTCCAAATTCAGGTATTCATCACCACTGAAAAATCCATCCAATACAACAGAGGCACCCGGCCAGCATAACACTTCGTCCTCGCCGGCAGAGATTATTTCATTGCATGAGGACCTTGACGATGATAATCCACGATTATGCAGAAAAAAAGTTTCATCTGGAAAAGTTACTGCTTCAAGATTCTCATATCTTTCAGTTTGTCCAATAGTCAAAATGCCACTAGTAAAACCACTACAAACGAGCACCGATATATTCAATAAAAACAATAAAATTCCAGTAAAAATTGATTTCATTTTGACTCCTCTAAGAAACTAAAGGGACCAAATATAAGCAACTTTATACTGTTGATAAAATGATTGGTTTAAAGGCAGGAATATTAAAGTGGCTCCAGATACACATAGAACGAAAAAAATTAACAAAAAAAGTAAGCTTAAAACCTTACAATAAATTATTTTTTGTCAGGTTATATACTTACTTTTGTACAATAAATGTAAGCTTATAAACTGACGAAATGAAAAATAAGAGAATTCAAATTGATCAACTTGAGTCTAAGATACGGAAATTTTCAGATGCAGGTGAACAAGAAAAACCAACTACCGGTTGGATTAGAGCCGTTCGACTGGCTCTTGGGATGTCTTTGCAGCAGCTTGCCGGGAAGCTAAAAATCACCAAACAAAGTCTCCGGGAATTGGAGATGCGGGAGAAAGAGGGTTCAATAACTCTTAAGTCACTCAGAGATGCTGCAAATGCCTTGGAAATGGAACTAGTATATGGGCTGGTGCCGAAAGATGGCTCATTGGAAAAATATATTGATAAAAAAGCAAATGCTTTGGCCAGAGACATTGTAATGAGATCATCAAACAACATGAAACTTGAGGATCAGGAGGTATCAAAGCAACGACAAAAAAAAGCCATAAAAGAGCGAACACTAATTATTAAACGAGAATTACCAAAAGCCTTATGGGATTAAAGTTTAACAACATTGATGGGCAAACACCAATAGATGATGATGAAAAAGAAGGACTATTAATTCCTACAATTGCCACTATCGGAGAATTAAATGAATTTGAGCAGTAAAATATTGAAGATGCGCTGCAAAGGGTTTTAAGCTATTCAACGAAAGCTGAAAATATCTTCACACAAAAATTTATATCCAACTTACATAAGCGAATGTTTTGTGATGTATGGATCTGGGCTGGAAAATTTAGAAAAACAGACAAAAACCTGGGTGTAGAAAAATGGAAAATTCCGGTGGCCTTAAAAACCTTGTGTGATGATGCTTTATTTTGGATTCAGAACGAAACCTTTCCTTCGGATGAAATTGCATTACGCTTCAAACACAGGATTGTCAGCATTCATTGCTTCAACAATGGGAATGGTCGCCACAGCAGATTGATGGCAGATATAATTATAAGCAAAGTTTTCAAAAAACCAATGTTTAGTTGGGGGGAGGCTAGCTTAACACATAAAGGGAATGCACGATTAAACTATCTTAAAGCTTTAAGAAAAGCTGACAAAGGAAACTTTGAACCCTTACTTAACTTTGCCAGTTCCTGATTTTCCATCAGACCAC
Organism: Saprospiraceae bacterium; assembly: GCA_007134625.1. Lineage (GTDB taxonomy): Bacteria > Bacteroidota > Bacteroidia > Chitinophagales > Saprospiraceae > PWJY01. The sequence goes on along the minus strand of SLKL01000404.1, from coordinate 1,263 downwards.
TGTAAAACAATATGCCTATAATTTTTGATGGCAATTACCTAAAGTCCTTTAACTTGATGTTCGCCTCCTCTGCCGAATAGCATATCCGATAAGAATACTACCTATCAAACTCGGTGTCAACCAAACTATCAATGGAGGGAAAAACTGTAAATTGACTGCTGCAAAAGCAGTTATTGCTGCTATCATTCCTCCACCCATTTTATTTATGTGTTGAAATACTCGATTTTTTGGACGTGCAGAAGGATTGTTTTTCCAATCTGAGAAAGTCATCAGACTTTGGATGATTCCAAAAACTCCGAGAATAATAGCTGCTGTGATATTGTTACCCAAAAATAGAAACATAGCAAGCCCCAACATCAACAAAGAAATAAAAAGTCCAAATACCAAATAAATCCGCCACCACTGTCCTAGCAGTTTTGAATCTCTGATGGAGAAAATCAACTTCCCACCCATAATCATATAGAGGGTAAATAATGCTATGGGAAAAAGAAAAGGCGAGAAACGAATCACATTCAAGCCAAGAGCAAAAATCAAGGAAATGGTCATTCCGTAAAAAAATACATTGCCTGCCAGGCTGTGAAGCCCTCTCTTTTTTCTGCTCAGCGCTGCCGTGAACCCTGCCAACAAAGCTACATACCCACTCACAATATGCAGTAATAAAATAATTTCTGTCATTGATTTTTAAGTTTTTGCAAATATGAAGCGGCAAAATCAATTAATCCCGACTGATACACCAATGACAAGATTATGGGACGAATGGCAAGGTAAATAAAGTGATTTGATGACCTTTTAAAGAAGTTTTTTCTCAATCACTTTTCAGCTAATAAACATTCTATGAGTCCACTCCGAAAACCCTTTTCGTCATGAAAATGAGCGAAAAATTCATCCCCAACGCGTTGGGGATTGCAGCAATTTGTAATAGAAAGGGGTTTTCGGAGTTGACTCTTATATTAATTTTATAAAAAAAATCAGACATGGGTTTCCTTTCCCAACCCTATCCTTTAGTGCAGCAGGACCAACGAAAATGGAAGGCAATAGTGTTGATTGGCGCATTTGTTTTCCTCTTCCTCCTGATTTTCCAACCTTTTGGATTGGCTGAATTGAAGGGCAATAAGATTCCCGTATTACTTGGATACGGATTGATTACTTCATTGGTGGTATGGGTATTTAACTATCCGATTCCAAAGCTTTTCCCCGGGCTATTCAGAGAAAAAAAACATACGCTATTCAAAGAACTACTTTTCAGCACAGCAATCGTTTTTT
>SLKL01000348.1 GCA_007134625.1 Saprospiraceae bacterium | reverse complement strand
GATGAGATTAAGAGGCTTTTCAAAAGCCGAATCAAAAGCTAAAATCAAGGAGTGGGTGGAAAGATTCGACATTGGAAGCTGGTGGAAAAAGAAGATTGAAGAACTTTCTAAAGGAATGCAGCAGAAAATTCAGTTTGTAGCTGCCGTAATGCACGACCCCGACCTGCTCATTCTGGATGAACCTTTTTCAGGTCTTGATCCCGTCAATTCCAATTTGATCCGCGATGAAATAAAGCGCCTAAGTAATGAAGGCAAGGGCATCATTCTATCTACTCACCGTATGGAACAAGTCGAAGAACTTTGTGAACAAATCGTTTTGATTAATCACGGAAAAATTGTCCTCGGTGGAAATCTCGATAAAATTAAGGAAAGCTATTGGACCAATGAATATCTAGTTGGTACCGATAATGGCTTTCAAGCACAAAATGCAGAAGGAATGGATTGGCTGGAAAAAGACAACAAAGGTAGGTGGAAGGTAAGACTGGACGAATCTCATAACACCAACTATCTATTAAAAGAGGTAATGGACAGTGGTGCTGAGTTGACTCATTTTGAAAAAAGTCTGCCCTCGCTAAATGAAATTTTTATCAAAGTAACAGGAGAGTCGGTCATCCGAGAGGAATAGTTTTTTAATGTAAAAGAGAACAACCAAAATAGCTTTTCAAAACCGGAATCTTAAAATCCAGGAATTTTATGAAAAAAATAAAAATTATTGCTGAAAGAGAGTACCTGAGCAGAGTAAAGAAAATTCAATTTATCCTGATCACATTGGGTGCGCCCATTTTGTTTGGATTGTTTTTTCTCGTGATCGGTCTCATTTTTTCATATAGTGGAGATGAAAAAAGATCTATAGTGATATCAGATCCTTCAAACATACTGGAACAACAATTTGATGCGGGTCGAAATATCGAAGCCGTATTTGTTGAGGGGACGAGGTCGGAATTGGTTCAATACAAACAAGACAACAATCTGGATGGGGTATTGCTCCTGCCAAGAGTAGATTCTGTTCTTATCCCATCAATGACTTTGAGATATATTTCCGAGCAAAGGCTAGACATAGATGCTGATGTAGCCATAACTAACTATGTCAACCGTCGGGTGCGGGACTGGAAAATCAATCAAATGGGAGTCGATAGGGAATTGCTTTCTCAGCTGAACACCAGAATCAATATTTCTTCCTCAACGGATGTAGCTGCAGCTCTTCAGGAGGATGAAGACATTGAGACCGACAGCGGCAGCAACATAGCACCCTACGTAGCAGGGGGGATTGGCTTGGTCATAGCCATGTTGATCTATTTCATGGTCTTTATCAACGGGATGATGATTATGCGGTCGGTTATGGAAGAAAAAGTCAACCGGATAGTAGAAATAATGATCTCTACTGTAAAGCCTTTTCACCTGATGATGGGTAAACTAATCGGTGTTGGTGCCGTGGGAGTAACACAGATATTGATCTGGCTGATTTTTATCCCCATCGTCTTTTTTGCTGTATCTGCCCTTTTCGGAGATACCATGGCTGCGGGAGCCTCAGCACCGGGAATGGGAGTAGGAGAAACACCTGAATTAGATCCCGGAACTTTGACCGCTGTTCTGAACGAATTAGCAGGATTTAACTGGTGGATTATATCCATCTCCTTCATCTTCTTTTATCTTGGAGGGTTTCTGCTTTATTCTTCATTATTTGGGGCTTTGGGTGCAATGATGGGAGATGATCTCGGAGAAAACAACAGTTTGTCTTTTGTTGTGACTATTCCCATCATCCTCGCTATTTATATTGGTATTGTAGCGGTACAGTCTCCAAATAGCACACTGGCGGTATGGAGTTCGATGTTCCCCTTGTTTTCACCCATAGTCATGCCCTGTAGGTTGGCATTTGATCCGCCCATGTGGCAATTACTGGTTTCAGGAGCATTGCTAATTCTATTCACACTCTTTATTGTCTGGCTATCCGGCAAGATATACAGAGTTGGTATCTTGATGTATGGGAAAAAGGCGGATTTCAAAGAGGTGGTGAAGTGGTTGAGGAATAAATAAAAAAAGGCTTAAACTGATTAATATAGCCAAGTTATCTTATATTATAAACAGTATTTGATTTTTGTCATATGTTGAGATCACATCTTAAATCGTATATCGGCGTTCCTTGTTCTTAAATCAAATAGATTAAATCGTTCTGCAATGACCGCTAAATTTATTCGGTTTATAGTGTAGTACGATTGAATTAGTTTAACCTCATAGTTCCCCCTCCATCGGACCAAACATCACTTCTTCCATCACGGCAGATGGGCTGAGGTCAATAGCGCATAGAACTACTTTGGCTACATCTTCAGGTTCCATGATTCGCTCTCTTGGGAGGTCTGCACCCGCCCACGAATTGGACCAGGTGGATCCGGGAAGAAGGGAGGTGACTTTGATTTTTTGTGGCATCAATTCAGCACGTAGATTTCGGGAAAAACCTAGAAAGGCGTGTTTACTTACACTGTAGGAAGCGGCACCGGAATAAGCATGCAGGGAAGCCACGGAGCATATGTTTATTATATGCGGGTGTCGACTTTTTTTCAATAGAGGAATCAAAGCTCTTGTCAAGTCAAACGGGGCGAAAAGATTTACCTCCATGCTATATCTGATGACATGCTCTTCTTCTTTAAGCATGCTTTCAGATGCCAAATATACTCCGGCATTATTGATGAGTATATCCAGTTGGGGGCAAGATTTGTTAATTTGCTCAATCAATTCCTGCCTATCCTTTTTTACCGACAAATCGGCAGCATGGTAATGTACCGTAGTGACGTCATATTTTGCAATAAGCTCATCCTTTAAATCCTCCAATTCTCGGGGATTTCTGGAGGTAATGAATAATTCGTAACCTCTATCGGCCAAAGCTTCCGTAATGGCTTTTCCGATTCCTTTTGTAGCACCTGTTATCAATGCGATCATAACAAAACTTTATTAATGGTGGTTAATATGTGTGATCAATTGAATCAATTTGATCATTTTTGCAAATATTAAAAAATATTGCCTCTGTTTAAGTCAGGCAGACAAGCATTTTTATGATAGGACAATTTATTTTTCATTTTGGGAGGTACCTTATGCTTTTGGGGCAGTCAATGACAGGACCCATCAAAAAGTCAGCCTATTTCAGAGAGGTTATCAGGCATATGCATGATATTGGAATTGGATCTCTTATTATCGTAGCATTGATTTCCCTGTTTATCGGGGCGGTTACAGCCGTTCAATTTGCCTATCAGTTAGGGGGCACGCTGATACCTAGATACTACATTGGATACATAGTAAGGGATATGACCATAATTGAATTGGCTCCGACCATTACCTGCCTGGTACTTGCAGGAAAAGTGGGATCGAATATTGCCTCGGAGATTGGGGGAATGCGACAGAAGGAACACATCGATGCCATGGAGATAATGGGTGTCAACACGGCTTCTTACCTTATTCTTCCAAGAATTATTGCCGGATTGACGATGATTCCATTGCTCGTTTTTATGGCGGCTTTTATCAGTATTATCGGCGCTTATTTGGCGTCAGTACCGATGGGTCTTTTTTCTGCCGACGAATATATCAAAGGTCTCGGAATGTTTTATGACCCCTACAACGTATTTATGATGTTTGTTAAATCGGTGGTATTCGCATTTATTGTGATTACGGTGCCGTCTTACCAGGGCTATTTTGTAAAGGGGGGTAGTATTGAATTGGGAAAAGCCAGTACCGCTGCTGTGGTTTTTAGTAACATCTTTATTCTTTTGGCAGACTATATCATTGCAGTAGTGTTGACTGCTTAAAATACCGAAAATGATTAGAGTAGAAAATATTTATAAAAGTTTTGGTGAGTTGGAGGTGCTCAAGGACGTTTCTGTTAACTTTGAATTAGGTAAAACCAATTTGATTATAGGTAAATCCGGGGCCGGCAAAACAGTATTGCTTAAAATACTGATTGGCTTGATTTATCCTACATCCGGAAAGGTATTTTACGATCAGACAGATTT
>SLKL01000387.1 GCA_007134625.1 Saprospiraceae bacterium | reverse complement strand
CTATTGAAGTCATAAAAAAGGATATAGATGCAGGCAAGCCAAAAATTGAACAGCTAACTTATGATGACTTGAATATATCAAATATTGATCAATTTGTTTACTGGGAGTGGTATTGTATTACGTTTATAGAAGGAGAATTGACTTTTCTAACAACGGATAGCATTTTGGATTTTATTGAGATTTGGGATTTGTGTGAATTAGGACCCTATTTTGTCAGAGCTATAGACAAAGAGGGATGTATAAGCTGGTCAGATGCTCATTACGCTTTCATCAATTCTGTAGAAAAAATGGATATTGGAATTGAAAAGGTTTTTCCCAATCCGGTAACTGATTTTGTTTACCTGAAGTACTCCAAAAAGCAGGAAGGGCTGAACTATCAACTGTATTGTGCCCAAGGAAAACTATTGCAAACCGGTGCGCTTTCAGGTTTGGAAACAGACAGCATCGACCTTTCAGCCTTTCCAAAAGGTGTTTATTTGCTTATGCTGCAAAATCAATCAGGTCGATTTGGGATGCAGCTCATCAAAAAGTAGGAATAAGATATAACTAAAAGTCTGTTGGAGGATTTTTCTGGTCCTTTATTTTTTTGAAAAAATTGACTCCCTGTTGGGTACATTTTTCTTTGAGCATACACTTAAGAGCGGATTTAAAACTTTTAAGAATGCTAGTTAAAACTTTTGCGTGTGCAGTCCAGGGTGTGGATGCACGAATTATTACCACTGAGGTCAATGCCGGTGGTGCCATAAATGATAAGGGAAATTACTTTTTGGTAGGTCTGCCGGATAATGCCGTTCGGGAGGGCTATCAGCGGATCGAATCTGCATTGAAGAACATTGGCTTTAAGATGCCGAGACTCAAACTGGTGGTAAATCTCGCGCCTGCAGATATCAGAAAGGAAGGATCATCTTACGATCTTCCCATAGCTGTTGGTATTCTCGGGAGCTCAGGTCAGATGCCTCATGCTGATCTGGATAAATATATGATGATGGGAGAACTTTCATTGGACGGTAGTATTCGCCCGGTAAAAGGGGTGCTTCCCATGGCGATAGAAGCGAGAAATAAAGGCTTTAAAGGACTTTTTGTGCCCGCACAGAATGCTAGAGAAGCAGCTATCGTAAACAATCTGGAGGTTTATGGGGTGAAAAATCTACGTGAGGTAGTTGATTTCTTTGAAGGTTCAAGTCATTTAAAACCCACACAGGTAAATACCCGTCTTGAGTTTATGGTCGGCAGGCAATCCAATGGAGTAGATTTCTCTGATGTTATGGGGCAGCAAAATATTAAACGGGCTCTGGAAATAGCTGCTGCCGGAGGCCATAATGTCATTCTTATTGGTCCGCCCGGTTCGGGTAAAACCATGTTGGCAAGGCGTATGCCCACTATTTTGCCACCACTTTCTTTGGAAGAGGCTCTGGAAACAACCAAAATTCACTCAGTAGCAGGTTTGCTGGCGCATGATGCATCTTTAGTTAAACACCGCCCGTTTCGGAGCCCGCACCACACCATAAGTGATGTGGCTCTTGTTGGGGGAGGCTCCAATCCCAGTCCGGGTGAAATTTCACTTGCTCACAATGGAGTGTTGTTTTTGGATGAACTACCCGAGTTTCGGAGGTCCGTTTTAGAAGTACTACGTCAGCCTATGGAGGAAAAAAAGGTGACCATATCCAGAGCGAGACTGAGTGTGGATTATCCTGCAGGATTTATGCTCATTGCCTCTATGAATCCCTGTCCCTGCGGCTATTACAACCATCCGGAAAAAGAATGTGTCTGTGGTCCGGGCGAAGTCAAGCGCTATCTCAATAAAATATCCGGTCCACTACTAGATAGAATAGACTTGCATGTCGAAGTAACACCTGTCAGTTATGATGAGCTTGCCGCTGAAAAGAAAAAGGAGCGGTCCAGTCAGGAAATCATTGCCAATGTGCTCAAAGCAAGAAAAATCCAGGAAAATAGATTCATCGACCTGGAAGGCACTTATTTCAATGCTCATATGCCGAGCAATATGGTCAGACAAATTTGTGAAATCAATCCCGCCGGCAAAGCCCTCCTGAAAAGAGCCATGGAAAATCTTCAGCTATCTGCCCGCGCTTATGACCGCATCCTGAAAGTAGCGAGAACCGTAGCCGATCTCGATCAGTCCGACAATATACAAACTGAACACCTCGCTGAAGCCATTCATTTCAGAAATCTCGATCGGGAAGGATGGCTGGGATAGATATTGGCTGCTGGCTGCTGGCTTCTGGTTTCTGGCTTCTGGTTTCTGGTTTCTGGCTGGCTTGTGCCCTCATAAGTGTAAGATGATGTTTTTTTAAAAGTTAGCAAGTGGTGAGATGTGAATTTTTTAAGTATAAACAATTGAGTCCACTCCGAAAACCCTTTTCGTCATGAAAATGAGCGAAAAATTCAAGGTCGAGGAAGATGATGAACGAACGATCCCATGAGGGTAAAGATCCGGGGGATCTTCAAGTGAGAGAACCGCAAAGCGGGAGGGTGGCCCGCAGGCGCAGCCATCTCGTCCCAAAAGACGAGACGTTGAGGAAAGATTTTTCCTGATGACGAAGATATTGGATTTTGCAGCAGTTTGTAATAGAAACGGGTTTTCGGAGTGGGCTCACAATTTAAAATATAAGTTAATTCAAATGAGAAATTACAAAAACTATCATATTTGGAAAGACTCAAAAACTCTTGTTAAGGAGGTTTATGCTTTACTGTCAGATTTGCCTTCAAGTGAGAAATTTGTGTTAGAGGCGCAAATTAAACGAGCTGTTATTTCCATTCCTTCTAATATTGCTGAAGGTGTAGGAAGAAGGACCCAAAAAGATTTTAGGAATTTCCTATACATTTCACTTGGCTCAAGCTATGAAGTAGATACACTTCTTGAGCTTACAGTTGATTTAGGATTTTTGAAACAAACAGACGTATTTCATATTCAGGAAAAACTGATAAAGATTCAAAAACAAATTAGTGCTTTAATCTCAAAAGTTTCTTACTCCATTAATCAAAATTGAAGGCAATAAATAACTAAGCCAGTAGCCAGAGACCAGCGGCTAGTAGCCAACTGCTAAAAGCCAGTAGCTAGAGACCAGCAGATAGCAGTCAGCAATTTGCAATAGAAAGGGGTTTTCGGAGTGGGCTCCTTAATTGTAATTTCGTATCTTTGAGTAAATATTAAAACCATGAAAGCACTTGAATTTAAAACAAAAATTAAAAACAATCGGATACAGATACCGCTCCGCATTCAATCTGAGTTGAAAGCAAATCAGGATAGAGATGTCCGGGTGATCGTATTAATTGATGATTCAGAAAAGAGCGATGATTTGACTCTAAAGCAAGCAGCTGCAGCTCATTTTTTACAAGGATATGCAGAATCGGATTCCATTTATGACAATTACTGATCATGAGGCGATTAGTTTTCGGTGATATTGTATTGTTAAAATTTCCTTTTACTGATGGAAAAAGTTATAAAAAAAGACCTGCCTTGATTATAAATGATTATGATGACGGAGATATTATAGTTTGCAGGATAACAAGCCAAATTTATGATACAAAGAATGATTATTATTTAGATAATTGGAGTGATGCTGGATTAAAATTACCTTCTGTAGTGCGAGTGCATAAAATAGCTACTCTCGATAAAAGCTTGGTCGAGACTAGAATGGGTAAACTTGATAACAAATCTAAAAAAAGTATCACACAAATAATTAAAAATCTTACAGTCTAATAAGTGCCAGTTTGCATCATATGTTAAGCTACATGTTTGCTTAATTGCTGAAGTGGATTTTGGTAAAGATTCAAAAACAAATTAGTGCTTTAATCTCAAAAGTTTCTTACTCCATTGATCAAAATTAAAGACAATAAATAACTAAGCCAGTAGCCAGAGACCAGCGGCTAGTAGCCAGCAGCCAATTGCCAGAAGCCAATTGCCAGTAGCCAGAGACCAACAGCTAGCAGCCAGAAACCAGCAGCCAGTAGCCAGAAGCCAATTGCTAGCAGCCAGCAGCCAGCAACCAGCAACTAATCAAGGTATTCAACAAACCTCCAGTTACTTTCAAAATCTCGTGGTGGTGCTTCATCTTTCAGTAGTGCTCGAAGTAATTCTATGGGCATGAAGTTTTCATGGAGAATACGATCGTGAAATTCCTTTTCTGACATCAGCCCTGTTTCAACTATTTCATTTCTGAGGGCTATCATTTGGAGGCCACCGATCATGTAGGAAATCTGATAGAGCGGTCCCCATCTGCCTTCAAAGGATCTTCTGACTTCTGCCTCTGCATTGGCTCTTTCGTGACCTACTTTTTCGACCAAGAAATCAATACATTCCGCGGGGCTCATTTCTCCAAGGTGGAATTTGAGTGAAAAGATTATCCTCGCATTTCGGTGAATACGCCAGAATAGCATGCCAATCTCATCCTCTGGCGATCGGGCAAAATCTTTTTCCCATAGCATCATTTCCCAGTATAGTGCCCATCCTTCGATCCAGAAAGGAGTATAAAAACTCCGGCGATGAATGTTGTATCTGTTGGTCATAAATTGTTGCAGATGATGACCGGGAATCAATTCGTGATGCACCACAGCCCTGGAAAAATGCGGATTATTACCTCGAAGGCTCATCATTTTCAATTCGTGCTCCATGGTACTTGTAGGGAACGCAATCTGCACCTGCTCACCACCAAGGAAGAAGGGAGCTACCCGCTGCATCTCCGGACTCAGCATTCGCATCCTCCAGGTTTCCTTAGCCAGATCAGGTAGCGTCATCAGGTCTCTTTCCTCCAAAAACTCAACAGCCTCCTCAGCAAAATAATTAATCAGCTCAGGTTGATCCCCCGGTTCTACCCAGGTGTTTTTTACCGCTTCAATGGCATCCATATAATTTTCATAACCCATTTTTTTCGCAGAGATTTTTAATTGCTCCTGACACCACTCAAATTCTCTCCATGCCAGTTCGATTAATTCTTCGGCAGTATATGGAATTATCTCCGACCGCAGCTCCTCTTGCAGCGCTTCACTGCCGATGGGTCTGCCGAATATACCACTCCCATCATCCACTTGAAGGGATTGGTCAAAATGCTCTTTTAAGGCCTCAGCATAATCTTCCAGTTTTTCATTCAGTGCTTTGTAGGGCATCTCTACCCACCAGCTAAAATCCGGATTATACAAATGGTAAAAATCAAATGCCCACTCCAGTTGAGTACGGAGTTCGTCAGCTATTTCAGCAGCGCGAGCCGCATCTTGCCAAGTTGTAAAACCCGGTTTATTCTCCATTTGCTCATTCCTTTTTACAATCTGGAGTTTGGTCTCGTGAAAAAGGGTAGCTATCTCTCTTGGCTGAACAGCACCACCTCGCCTTCTTTGTACGATAAATTCTCTTAGCGGTTCAGCAAAATCAAACCAGGATGCAAATTGATCAATTTCGCTTCTCAATTGCTCATTAAAAAATCGCTCTTTTTGCAATCTGTTCCGCAGTAATTGATAGTCAATTTTCTCCGATATACTCAAACCGTCATAATCTAATTCCAGCATATCTCCTTCCCATGAATCAATCAGAACATCTATTCTATCCACAAATTCGTGAGTATTCTTCAGACCGAGTTTTCTTTCTATAGCTCCTTTATCTACAAAAAATCGCTGAACAAATTCAGGCATATTGAGATCTGATTGCCCCGACACCGATTGGCTGAGAAAAATAAAAATAAGAGTAAAAAACAAAATGAAACGGATCATAGGAAATGTATTTTAATTGCCAAAACAAGCCAAAAATACGATTTTAAAACGACAGCAGGAAATCAATCTGTAAAACAGGGTGAGTCAGTTCAGATTGCTATCTGAGACAAGCTGAAATCGGGCGAACATCTCCTCCCCATACCAATTCCGCTTGCGGGTGAGCTCTATTACTTTTTTGTGATCCTCATCTCTATAAGCAAAACTTTTCATGGTCTCCTCATTTTTCCAGATACTGAAAGTAGCTTGCTCAATTAAAGGTAATTCTCCTATCCCTATCGAAAATTCTGCTCCTTTAAACCCCTTTACCCTTTTACTGACTCCCGGTACCTTCCACCAGAATTCCAATAGCTTTTTCGTCCTGATAGATGCTCTGGTAATGACGGCTACTGGTTTGGTTTTGTCATATGAATTGGCATATTCAAAGGGACTTTTATTGTCCCAGGTGCCATGGCCATGAATGGGTTGTAAGACAATCCTCCGAATGTTCTTTGTCTTTTCAATATACTCCTGAAAAAGGGGACTTTTATCTTCAAAATCTTCTCGACTATAAGCGTCTTCCCAAACAGTTAGAAGAGCATAGGTTCCAAAATCAGGCCATATACTAAAACCATTACCTCCGCCGCAACCCAGTAATTTGAAGAAGCTTAAACCTGAAAGTTGAGTGAGCGGCTCCACGGCAAGCCGCATCTGCTTAAATGCCCAGTATTTATTTTCTTCAAATTGAAAGAGGTAGAGAACAGTTTCTTTTTTATTGTAGGATGTCTCCATGAATTGATTTTTCGATTTTTAAACAGCTTGTCGGGCTTATGGTTGTGATTATTTGAAGTGCTCTTATTGAAAAAAAACTCATTTTATTGATCACGGATTGGAAAATGTTGATAAAATTAATTTGAGTCAGAAAAATTGTTTAAAATTTTTAAATTTGTGTTTCATATTTAGTGGAAGCAAATGAGAGAAAACAAAGAAAAACCACTTAATCTTAAATTAGAACCTTCTGTTTCTGAGGCTGTAATTAATAGTGCCATTGACAGTATTATTTTAATAGACCGTCGAGGAATTATTAAAATGGTTAATCCTGCCGTAATTGATTTGTTTGGTTATACTCAGGAGGAACTGGTTGGAAACAATATCAGTATGTTGATGCCTGAACCCGATAAGAGTAGGCACGATGGCTATATTAAAAATTATCTAGAGGGGGGTCCGCCCAAGATAATAGGTAAAAGAAGGGAAGTTCTTGCAAGAAATAAAAATGGAAAAAGCTTTCCTGTTTTATTGGCCATAAGTGAAGCTAACTTCGGGAACGAAAGATATTTTGCAGGTACTATCCATGACCTCAGTGAATTAAGAGCAATAGGTAATCAACTCAAGGAAAGTGAGATGCAGATGTTACACCTGTCTGCAAATTTGCCTGTTGGTGCCGTATATAGGATAGATGAGGAACTACACCTCAATAAAAAAATTCAGGATATCATTGGATATTCAGATGAAGAGATCAAAGAGGTAAATGATTGGTTTGAAGCATTGATGGGCCCGAAGTGGATAGAGTATAGAGAGATGTATGAAAAGGACAGAAGAAAGGGCTTTAAGGAAATAAGGACTTATCGTATAAAAACCAAGTCCGGCAGGTACAGATGGGTAGATTTCGCAGCTTATTCAGACAATAAGGGAGAGGTTTGGATTCTTCATGATATTACTCCCAAGGTACTGATAGAGCAGGAACTGATTGCACTGAATGAGGACCTCGAAAGGAGGGTGCAGGAAAAAACACTTGAATTGAAAGATTATGTCCTTGCGCTTGAGGAGACCAACCAAAAACTAACTTCGAGTGAAGAAGAGCTGAAACAAGCACTTGATTCTGAAAGAGATCTGAATGAATTGAAATCAAGGTTTGTTTCTACAGCCTCACATGAATTCCGTACACCGCTCTCATCTATCTTGTCCTCAGTAGATTTGATAAGTATGTACACAACTGAAGATCAAAACTCAAAAAGAGAAAAGCATATTCAGAAGATACGAAAATCAGTAAAATCACTAACAAACATCCTCAATGACTTTCTTTCGTTGGGGCGTATTGAAGAGGGAAATATAAATCCTGTTTTTGCAGAGGTGGACATGGAAGAAATTTTAAAATCTATTCGCGAAGAATTGAGATACCTTGAAAAAGATGAAGAGCGTATCCAATTTTACATAAATTGTGATAACTCATCTTTTTGTACAGATAAGAAAATCCTTTCCACCATTCTTACTAATTTACTGAACAATGGATTAAAGTATTCCTCAGATGTAGTATCTTGCGAATTGAATCAAAAGAATGGTCAACTCCATATCAGGGTAACTGATAAAGGTATAGGAATTCCTGAGGAGGAGCAAAAGCATTTGTTTACTCGTTTTTTCAGAGCAAAAAATGCCGAGCATATTGACGGTACGGGTTTGGGTTTAAGTATAGTGCAGAAATACGTAGAAATCCTTGGAGGTGATCTTGATTTTAAGAGTGAGGAGGGAGAAGGTACTACCTTCCAAATATCATTAACAGAAGGACCAAAGACATAATATGACAAAAATTCTGGTGATTGAAGACAATCACGATGTAAGGGAAAATCTTGAGGAAATACTTGAACTTTCAGGTTATGAAGTGGCGGGTGCAAAAGATGGTAAAGAGGGAGTTCAAATGGCCGGAAGCTGGGAACCGGATTTAATAGTTTGTGATATTATGCTGCCGGTAATTGATGGGTACGGAGTTCTACAAATTCTCTCCAAGAAACCCGAACTTAAACATATACCTTTCATTTTTCTCACGGCTAAAACAGAACTGACTGACATACGTAAAGGTATGAACCTTGGTGCTGATGACTACATCACTAAACCTTTCAATAAAGATGAGTTGTTGGCCGTCATAGAATTACGTTTGAATAAATCCAGAGAATCTACCCCGGTTGCGCAAACTGAAAGCCGACTCAAAAATCTAAATCGGGCGCAATCTTTGTTGCAAGAAATTTTTGCGGATGCCGATGAGAAAGAGTTTCCACCGGATTTTGAATTGTATTCTATAGATGAGCACCCCAAAAATGCTTTTTTGCTCAGTGGAGGTTTTATGAAAGAGACTCTTGTTCATGATATCGGGCGCGATGTCATTCTCAGATTACTGAGCGAGGGCAGTTATCCGGGTGTCTGGGAAGCTTATCAAAATGTACCTTATACAACAAATTGCATAACATTAAGTACTTGTAGGATTAAACTTTTGCCCCTCAATGAATTTATGGAAGCTATCCAAAACGAACCTTTCACAGTTCAGGCAATTCAGGATCTGCTGAGGACTCAAAAGGTAAAAACGGAGGAAAAAGTATTGGGTTCAGCTTACAATTCCGTTCGGCAAAAGGTAGCCCACGCTCTTGTCGAGTGTTTATCTAATGGCTTGGGGACTAAGGAGAATCCCATTTTTCTGAGCCGTGCCGATCTAGCTTCCATTTGCGGAATTGCAAAAGAAACACTTACCCGTACGCTTTCTGATTTCAAATCGGAAAACCTGATAGAAATAAAAAGTGGAAATGTGGTGGTAGTTTCTGAAGCAAATATACGTAAACTACTAAAGGCTTAAAATCAGGATTTACTCTGATAAAACTTCATGGGGTAATCAGGGCGGACATCACCGGCTTTTATTTTGTTCAGTTTCCTCTTAATTAGCTTTTTCTTTAACGGCTTTAGCAAATCGGTAAAAAGAATGCCCTCGATGTGGTCGTATTCGTGCTGAATAACTCTTGCATTGACACCATCGTACTCTTCAGTAAAGGTGTTAAAATTTTCATCCTGATAGCGAATCAAAATTTTTTCAGGTCTATCCACTTTAGCTCTGATTTCAGGAATACTCAGACAACCTTCCTCATAGGCCCAGAAGTCTCCTGCATCCTCCAGTATTTCAGCATTGATGAATACCTTGCAAATTCCCTTATCCTGTTCCTCTTCGTCAAAGACCTGCTCAGTATCCACCAGAAAAAGGCGGATAGGTAGTCCAATCTGAGGTGCTGCCAAACCCACGCCTTTAGCAGCATACATGGTGTCCCACATGTTTTCTATCAATTCAGCAAGTTGGGGATAATCCGGTGCTATATCATTAGCTTCTTGTCTCAAAACCGGATGTCCGTATCCTATGACCGGTAAAACCATAATCTTTTCTTTTAAATGTGTCCGAGATAAGTCTGCAAAATAATTACTGCTGCAATTTTATCCACCAGACTTTTATCTCTTCTTTTTTTCTTTTTAGCCCCGCTTTCAAGAATGCGCTTTTTCGCCTCAACAGAGCTGTAACTTTCATCAAAAAAAGTGATTTTCAAATTGGGGTAAAGTTTCTTTAGTTGATCGCCAAACTTTAAAATCTCATCAGCATTGCTTGATAAATTTCCGTCAGCATGTCGCGGAAGTCCGATTACAATCTCTTCAACCTCTTCCACCAAGGTATAACTACTCAAAAAATCAATTAGTTCATCAGTAGCTACTGTCCTGAGACCGTGAGCAGCGATTTTTAGACTATCGGTAACTGCAAGTCCTGATTTTTTTGATCCGTAATCAATTGCAAGAATTCTCCCCACTTGAAAATTTTTGCAAAGATGAGAAAAAGAAAAGAAACCTTAGGGCTGATCCTTTAATTCTTTGGATTATGCGGTAGTGAAATATTCCATTATGGTTTCCATGACTTTGTTATCCATTTCGCTTTTTGCCATTATCTTGTGTCCAAGGGAACAATTGAGACAGTTGGAATTATCGCAGTAATTGGTTTTTAGTTGAATAAGCCCCTGAGTTTCCATAGCACTACCTGCAACAACTCCCCGTTGTTTCCACTTTCTGATAATGGTATTTTTTTCGAGTGGCAATTGCTCCCACCAGTCAAGAGCCCTTTCTTTGAGTTCATCGTTTCCGGTATATTGTCCATATGCAAAAATCAATGGAGCTGCTGCATTTAAAACCAGGTTATTGAGTGTATGTTCTCCCGTGATTTTTTTAAAAGTTTTGGTTTCCTTCCCATCCAGTTTTAGGTGATTGTCCCAATAGGGATGAGCAACTGACTTTAATTCTTGCTTGAGTAGATTGGCATCCTTTGCACTCAAAAGTAAGCCCATCAAACCCTGATATCTGTGAAGCAAATCAGAGAACTGTGAAAGTCTCAGTTCAGGTCTTGAATATGGTCGCAAGCCAAAAAGTTTCCAGTATTTTGGATTGACGGGACTGAGGTTGTGCAACATACACAGGTAATTGTAAGTCTTCCTGAGGTCTTTACAGTATTCATCAACATAGGGTTCTTTTTCCAGAAAACCGGCCTGACCAAGCACTAATGCTTCCAGCTTATGACGGTCAGAACTGTATTTTCTTAATACTGACCAGGGAGTTTCTTTTGTCCACTCGTCAACAGCGGGGAGGTTGTTTTTCCCGATAAGGTATCGTAAAATGAAATAAATTGCGGTCTGCTCCCAGTCGCCTTTGTTTTCATTGAGGAATTTCAATATGATTTTCGTTTTTCGATTAAGCCGTTCTACCGCCAATCTACTTAAATATACCGGCCAGAATATTTGATCCGAGTAATATTTTAAAAGCGGATCACATGGAACCCAGGATTGGTTATTCATGAGAAACTCAAATTTCTCTTTTTGGACTTTATCAATGTGTTCTGCCAATTCCAGAGTTGGCATTTTTGTGCCGTTTTTTGTAAAAACTTCCTTGTCATCCTTCATGACTATGTGAAGAATGACATTGTTGTAGTTTTCATCCTGTTGATGCCCGTGAATATCCCAATCGGAGGATTTAATGTGAAATTCGATTTGTCCATTCCAGATGATATTATTAATCTTTAATCTACCGTGAAGGAAATCGGGTCCCTCATGCAGATTTCGTATGCCCGGATTTAGTACTGTTATCTTTTTACCACAGACTGTTATAAGGTCCTTCTGGAACAATTGTCCTGATTTCCAGATGTAGTACATCAACTCTTCATTCATGTCTAATCTATTTTGCTTTTTCTTAGTGTAATGAAACGAAGTAATGTACCCACCTAAAGATCTTTTTTTAGAGTTGACATGGACAAAGCTGGAAAATTCCGGAAATATATTAAATTTTGATTTAATTTATAGAATGCTAATTTTCCGATATGTATATTTGTAATTATTTTCCGTGATGAGAAAACGAAGAAAAAATAAAAAGCAAAGGACAAGGCTGTTTTCCCTATTCTTACTGGGCTTTGTAACAGTAATAAGTTATATGGGGCCACTTCTCAATCCTGAGGTGTTCACCTTTTCAGTTTTTATTCTGCTTCTTTACCCTGCAATGCTTTTTGTTAATTTAATGGTCTTTTCTTTTTTTATATTCAAAGGGGCCTATCTAAAGGCGTTATTGCCTTTTGTGTTAATAGTCGCGGGATGGCCTATCCATTCTAAAATCATCCCTTTTTCAAGCCCTAATTTGGCCGCATCAGAAGGGGACATTAAAGTGGTTTCATTCAATGCATTTTACGGTCGTAATCTTGACAAAGAAGAAGTTGACGAATCTTTGTTGCCTAAACTATTAAATGAATCACAGGCACCTGATATTTTTGTTTTACAAGAACATACGCCCTCAGTTCATCGCTGGGTAGAGCGTTATTTTAATTATGGACAGCCCATTAAATCGGGAGAGTATAGGACAGCCATTTACAGTAAACACCCCGTTTCTGACTGGGGATTTATTCCTTTTGGAAATCTCGATAACAATTGTTTGTGGGCTGATATTCGTTTGCCTAATGGAAAAACTATTCGCATTTACAATATCCATCTCCAAACGAATGGCATCACCAATTTAAGTGCTGAAATTATGCAAGAAAAAGTGGAGTTCACTGAATCCTATTTTAGGAGAGTCCTTGGAATTTTGCGGCACTATCGTCGCGCTTCCGCAAAAAGGGTGCAACAATTGAATCAATTACTTGAACACATTGGGAGTTCCCCATATCCTGTTATTGTAGCAGGTGACATTAATGATGTCCCCATTTCTTATGTTTACCGAAAGTTGAGTATTGGAAGATCAGATAGCTTTTTACAACGCGGCAGGGGCTTAGGTACCACTTATGCGGGCGCTATTCCTTTTTTGCGCATAGACGTAATTAAGCCCGATCAACATTTTAGAGTACTCAGTCACAAAGTAATCCAAGGTGATTTCTCTGATCACTATCCGATAGTTGCAGTGCTGAGGTTAAATTAATAGTTAGCTTCTGGTTTCTGGCAAATGGCTTCTGGCTTTTAGTTAGCTTGAGAAGACTTGATATTTGAAACACTTAGCTTAATGCTTGATATTAAAAATCTCGTATCTTTTACACCTTTCAACTTTTTACCCTGAGCGGCGTCGAAGGGTCAACTTTATGAACTTTCAAATCGAATAAACCCCAAATACAAAATCAGAAGGATACATCTTAATAAATTCATCCTCAAATTCAAATAAATTACTCAGTATTGCAGAAGTCTCCTCATCTTCCTGCTGAAAATGATGCGCGATATCCTTTAATGCCGGCATAAGAATATTTCCGCCATAAGGCTTTTCCTCCATTACTTCAAAAAGCGAGTGAATAGCCGGCAATATATCCGAGGAATTGACACACTCTGATGGGTCTGCCATAATCATTCTAAACCATCCGGATCCATAATAACGATCTTTTCTCAGACTCGTTTTAAAGCGAATTCGTTTCTCCTCAGGAATGAGCTGAAGCGCACGATTAATAGCCTTTATCTGATGCGTAGGGTACTGCAACCTGTCGGGACCGACATATTCATTAATGACTAAAAGACCGCCGGACTTAAGCGCAGGTTTGATTTTGGTTTTTAACAATTTCCGTACACCATAAAAATGATGAAGGGACGCATTGAAAAGAATTACATCCCATTTTTCCTTACCGAGGTCTGACTTGTGTATATCCTTGCAGGCAAAAGCAATGTTATTTAGATTTTTCTCAGAAGCGATTTTAGCGGCCCGATCGAGGCGATTTTGGGCGATATCCATACAGAGTATATTAGAAAACTGCGGATAGGCAGCCAACTCTAATTCATGGCTGCAGCTTCCCGACCCAAGTGACAAAAGGGATAGATTTTCTTTGTCGCCAAGATAATCCCGCATCAGTTTTTGCTTGTAGTTGATGTCCTCATGCCCGCTGATCAATTTATTCCAGCGCTTTCGGACAGCTGGCACTATCCACCAATTAGCAGAGTGAATAGCACTTTCGTCAAAAGCCGACTGTGTTCGCTTTATAGGATTAGGGTTGGCTTTAGATATAAAAAACTTAGCCCCTCTCTGTCTCACCTTGACAAAAAGATCAGTAAAATCATCAACCGTTATCCATCTCTTCATTAAAAAAATATCCCCAAAGATAAGCTTTTATTACTGTTTTCGTCACTCCATTTTATTGCGCGTCTATGAGACAGGCAATGCTACTTTTTTCTTACCAGATCAAAAGACAAATACTCTATGTGTTTCTATAATCCTATGTGGTTCAAAAAAAAATCCCTCCCGGCTGTTGTAAAAAAAAGTGTAAACCACGGAAAGAATTCATCAAGCCTTAGGCATGACAAAGATTTCACGAAGAATAGTTAGAATTTTCAATTAAATAAACCTCTGTGTTCTCCATGCCCTCAGTGGTAAAAAAATCTGAATTCAAATTCCCAAAAAATATGGATATATCCTCGCAACATCAAGCCTGTCAGAACTTATCAATTCGTAATTCCTAATTCGTACCTCGTACCTCATAATTCGCAACTCGTATCTCGTAATTCGTATCTCGTAATTCGTATCTCGTAATTCGTATCTCGTAATTCGTACCTCGTAATTCGTATCTCGTACCTCGTATCTCGTCATTCCTAATTCCTAATTTTCAACTTTCAATTACCTTATCAAAGGTCATCAAATTTTCCTATCTTTGCATTCCCTTAAAAAATAAATGAGATGTTCCCTGAATACGATCTGATTGTGGTAGGTGGTGGTCATGCCGGTTGCGAAGCTGCAGTTGCTGCTGCCAATCTGGGCTCCAAAGTGATGTTGGT
>SLKL01000449.1 GCA_007134625.1 Saprospiraceae bacterium | reverse complement strand
ATGAGTTGATTGTTGGAGTAGTATGGGTTCCGGACATTCCTCACCCATGTCCTGATTTAACGCGTTTATTTAATGCAGATAGAACAGCTCAGGCACTTTTCGATAACTGTTTTATCTTCCCTGAAGGACCTGATGCACCTGATATGTTCCCTATAGAACTGGATCGTGAAGTTATTTTTACCATGGTAAATGACACCCTAACTTCCAATAACGCATTCTTAAGATATGAAGAAAAGGGTTTGAGAATTCCTGATGGTGAACTGGATTCTATGTATGTCTTTGAGGGTTATCAGGTATTCCAACTTAAAAATTCTTCTGTAGAACCTACAAGAGAAAGTTTTGAAGATATGAGTTTAGCCAGACTGGCTTTCCAGACTGATATACAGAACGAGGTAACTACATTATACAATTGGGAGCCCATTAATGATCCTTTTTCTGCTGATCAGATTTTTGTCCCAAAAAGAATGGTCGCAGGAAATAATACCGGTTTGAGACATAGCTTCAGAGTTACTGAAGATCTGTTTGCAGATGGCGATAGGAGGTTGATTAATCACAAGAAGTATTATTTCGCTGTTGTTGCGTATGGTTTTAATGAATTTGAGGAATTCTCCTGGAGAGAGCCTGAAACTGGTCAGGAACAAACATATCTGGAGGGTAATGCTAATGTTAGAGTTTATACTGTTGTGCCTCGTCCAACAGTTTATAAAAATTTGAATGCAGCTTATGGCGATGGTGTGCCGATAACAAGACTAGCCGGTTTCGGTACAGGTAATAATTTCCTTGATCTCGAGGAAGGAATTCGCGATGCCATTGTTGATGGTACTTTTGACGGAGAATTACGTTATGCTGATGGTGCAGGTCCTGTTGATATTCAAATTTATAACCCATTAGACGTTGTCGATGGTGAATATGAATTGAGATTTACTGATGGTAATCCTGATTCTGATGTCCTTGAGGCTGATGCTACCTGGGAAGTTATCAATTTGAATACGGGAGAGGTAGTTGCATCACAAACTACGGTTGAGCTACTTAATGAGGAGTTAATTGGGAAATTTGGATTCTCTGTGACTATTGGTCAGGTGCCGCCTGTTGCTTCTCAGCCATTCCTAATTGAGAACAATGGTTTCCTTGGAGGTTTGATTGAGTATGAAGATCCACTTGGTCCTCAATGGTTGAATTTTGTACCCGATCTTCCACCCGGTGGAGAAGATGATTTATCTTCATGGTTGGATTATATTAAAACTGAACTTGATAATGATGACTTTGCACTTGATCCGAACAGGTCATTTGTTTCAAATAATGAAACCGGATTTTACCCATACTGTCTAATGGACAGTCGTCCGGGTAATATGCCGATGATATCTCCAGCATGGATAAATGATGCCAATACAGGTTCTTGCGGTTCAGGTTTTGGTTTGACCAATTTGGATAATGTAGATATCGTCTTTACGTCAGATAAAAGCAAATGGAGCCGATCTGTAATAGTAGAAGCAAATACGAGTATTAACTCCGGTGCAATTAACTTCAGAGGTTTACAGCAGTTTAGTCTGATACCCAGGCCGGCAGCTTCCAGAGAAGCTGGTCCTGATGGTCTTCCATTAGATGATCCTGATTTGCCTGATGGTTTTGGATGGTTCCCGGGTTATGCCGTTGATGTAGAGACAGGGAAACGATTGAATATCTTCTTCTCAGAAAATACCATATTTAGTCCTGATAATGCTGCAATGGAAGGGGTAGATGAGTCTTTACTTGTTGGCGATGACAGAATGTGGAATCCTACAGCTACTTTATTTGAACCGGAGGAAGGTTTACCGGGTAATTCAGTTTGGCATGTTGGTGGTCATCATTTTGTTTATGTTACCGATATGGAGTATGACGGCTGTCAGGAAATTTATAATATTCTTACAGGTCCTTTACCTCCACGTTTGAAGAATCCTCAGGTGCTAAGAAGAATTAACTGGGCTGCCATGCCATTAGCTACTGAGTTATTGTCTTATGATGAAGGTTTGATCCCAAATGATGCCGTTGTAAAACTTAGGGTTACGAAGGAGTATCAGGTAGGCGAGAGAACTGCTGATGGAAACAAAGGATACAATAGGTATTACTTTAAGATCGAAGGAAAGCAGGCAGAGGACTTGATCGAAAACGAATTTGATGATGCTTTGGCTAATATAAATGTGGTACCCAATCCATATTACGCTTTCTCTGAATACGAAGAAACGAGCTTTGACAACAGGGTGAAAATAACAAATGTACCTGATCTATGTACAGTTACTATTTATACTTTGGATGGTAAGTTTGTAAGGCGTTATGAAAGAAATACCGGAAGAGAAGGTTTTGATATTCGCGTTCCTTCGACCTTGGGTAGATTACCAAGTTCAGCTATTGAATGGGATCTTAGGAATAATGCCGGAATACCGGTTTCCAGTGGTATTTATTTGATACATATTGAAGCTCCAGGTTTAGGTGAAAGGGTAATTAAGTGGTTTGGTGTTTCCAGACAATTTGATCCTTCTGGTTTATAATAATTTAAAAAATAGCCCCGTCCGCTTGTGGACGGGGCATTCAATCTAAATATTAACTTCCATCGTATGAAGAAAATGTTACAAAAAAGTTTATTTCTTTCTTTTGCTTTCGTTTCAGCTGCCTGTTTACTTTTTGCAGGTAACCCCGATAGACAGGGAGAGGCCGGAGCAAGCGAATTAATGATGAACCCATGGGCTAGGTCAGCAGGTTTACATTCCATGACTACATCTATGGTTTCAGGAGTTGAAGCTATGCGAATCAATCCTGCTGGGATTGTGCGAATAGATGGCTCTCAGGCACTTGTTGGTCACGCGAGATATTTGGGTTCAACCGGAATTTCCATGAATGCAGTCGGCTTGTCTCTTGGAATGGGAGAGAGTGGTGCACTTGGAATATCCATCATGTCCCTCGATTTTGGAGATATTGATGTCACTACCACGGCTCAACCGGAAGGTACTGGAGCAACCTACAGCCCTACATTTTTCAATGTTGGAATATCATATGCTCATATGTTTGAGAATAACATCTCTGTAGGAATGCTTTTTCGTGCTATTAATCAATCAATTGCTGATGTAAGTTCATTTGGCTTTGCATTGGATGCAGGTATTCAATATGTTAGTGGACCACAGGACAATTTCAAATTTGGAATTTCTTTGAGGAACATTGGTGGACCTATGTCATTTTCAGGTGAAGGTTTGACCTTCAGGCAAAGAAACCCAAATTCTGATGATTTTGATTTTGAACTTCGATTTAGTCATAGGACTGCTAGTTTCGAAATGCCTTCTTTATTACATATCGGTTTGAGTTATGATTTTTACGCCGGATTCGGAGACCGTTATCGCTTGACTCCGGTTGTTAACTTTACAGCTAATTCATTCTCTAGAGATCATCTTGGTGCAGGCTTGGAATTTAGCTTCTTTGATATTATTGAATTAAGAGGTGGATACCGATACGAAATGGGTGCAGGTTCAGCTCTTGAAGATAAAGAGGTTTATACCGGATTAGCAATGGGTTTCTCCTTAAATCTCAACTTCAGAGAGGATTCCAATACCGGTTTGTTTATTGATTATGCCTATAGAGATACCAATCCGTTTGATGGCACTCATAATTTTTCGTTAGGCATAAACTTCTAGACTTCTCTTGTGGAACTTAACGTTTATACTCTTGTTAAGGAGCAATATTTAAAATATTGGGTTGAATTGAGTTGGCAAGATTGAAAATTGAACTTTAAAAGTTTGCATTAAACTTTAAACTTTACACTTTCAACAAGCCCATATTTAGGCTACTTATAGGAAGTTAATCATTACAGTAATTGAATTTTCCATATTGAGGGATTCTTAATTAAATACCTTTATTTGAGGTAATTTATTTTAACTATCTTTGCACTTTGGTTGGGATTTAATAAGTAGAACTTATTGACTCAACCTTTCTGCATTTAATGAGTTAGGAAGTTTCCCTGTACTTATTAAATTAATTTTTATCAATTTTATTTTT
>SLKL01000246.1 GCA_007134625.1 Saprospiraceae bacterium | reverse complement strand
CCAAATTTAGAAACAATCAATTCCGTGGTCATTAGTTTCTATTTGCAGTAAGTTTGAGTGAGGAAATGTTTTTCATTGAAAAGCCGATTTGCAAATCCTTTCTATTGTATTTCACAAATTGAATGCAAAAGTAAGGATAATTATTGTTGTGGCGGCTATTGTTGGAAGACCTTATCTTCAGAGTGGATTTATTTATAATAAGCTTCAAATAAATATCCTGCACAGAGGATTTTGGCCATCAGGAGATAATAATCTTAGAATTCACCGATGCTGAAATTTCTCTTAAAAAACGACCTGAATCAGAAATAACAAAAACTTAATCCACAATCGGCTCTTCAACAAGACCCTGGAAGATGTAAGTATTGGATCTGCTGTGTCTGAGTATCAAAACAAATGGCTGATCATAAACAAATGATGGTGGCAAGGAAGTAACGCCAAATCCTATGGAGGTCACAGCAGCGCCTTCAGCACCTTTTTCATCTACTTCAAGGACGGATTTATGTCTGATCTGATTGATATATACATTGGGACCTGTCAGGGGTTGTCCAAGCGGCTTAAAGTTGGCAATTTGCGGTTCAAAGGCATCGGTCATACCCATTTGTTTTAGTGCTTCGGGCAGGTCCGTTTCAAAACTCAGTTTTAATTTTGGAAAAGACAATAGAATGCGGTTGGATTCCAGTTGGTCGTAAAGTTGATTCACTATGGTCATGTTTAATTCTCTCACCCAATCTACAGGAGCTAAACCGGGTCTGTTGTGTTTTATCAAACTGAGACTGTAAGTGGAGTCTCTGAATGGTAAGTCCACCATGGCAAAATCACCAACAGTAGCGTTGAGGTATTCCCCGTCAGCATTGAGGAAATCTGTCTGAATAGCACTGCCTTCAGAGGGGAAGAAGTTTTCTGTGCGAGTCATATTGGGATCAAATCCTTTTAACCAATCAGCTTTAAAGTGCAATGCATTGATGAGAAAAGCAATGTCTTCGTTTGTTATTCTTTCAATGATTCCATCAATTTTGCCATTGGTGTTGTCTTTTACCCAGTTGTTTATTTTATCTACTGTTTCTGATTGTGCAAATGGATATATTCTTGAACTGCCATTATAGTATTTTTCCAGTTCAGCCAGAAATTCTTCTTTTACCAATAGACGTTGATCGTCGTAAAAGAAGGCATTGGTCGAACTAAGTCTTGGATGTCCGCTTTTTTCTTCAAGCCAAACCCTAAGTTCAGATTGATTGTGATTGATTTCACTTACAGGGCATTGTGGGCAATGTAAAACAGCAAGCATTTGCTCCAAAGTTCTTTCATCAGCTGCATTCAAAGCCATATTAAGCGCAGTTTGAATGCTCCAGGGTGAGATCAATACATTTTCTCCCTGTTCTTCCTCAACTAAAATTGGGAAAAGATCCCATGCAAAAAGCTGATTGAATTCCGGGATATTTCCTATTTCACCGGGTTCACCTATGGGATTGATCTTTTCATCTGTTTTTTCGCAGGAGCTTAAGAAAAAAGTGGTTGCGAAAATGACTAAAAATAAAGCAATTGTCCTGATCATAATTCAGATTTTTAAATTTACTAAAGTACCTGATTTATTAGACGAATACTATAAGCAAATCGTTTGCAAAAAAGATTATTTTTAGATATTTAGCATTGAAGGGTTCACATCTAACTCAAAAATTCCAGCCCATATTAATGTAACCTAATAAGGAATTCGTTTGTGGGCTGAAGGATGTACTGACTTTTATGGGACCTAAAGGTGTAATCAGACCTGCGGTAAGTCCAACACCAAAAACAAGATTATTACTATTGATTTCAGAAATATTTCGCACATCAAAATCATAAAATGCTGCATTAAGCTGTGGTGTAATATATATTTGGGACCACACATTAATATTAGCGCCCACTCCTAACGCTAAAATGGAGGGGGTCAAAATTTCATACTCGCTTATCCCGCTAAAGGTAATTTGATCTCTAAGTATCTTATGTGTGCCACCGAGGTTAAACATATTCAAAAATCCTTGGGTGTAATTAATATTGTACCCACCCTGTATCAGGAAAAAATATGAAGAGTTCTGCCCGGTGGGTTTATAAAACTCATAAGAGCCATGTAATTGGATGAAGTTTCTTATTACAATTCCTAAATCCTTCACATCACTGAAAGTTGAATCGTTAGCAACTGCTTCAATTTTTGGATCCTGATTAAAGAAATAGGAAGTCCTTAAATTCAAGTTGTGTCCTCTACGGGCAAAAGCATGGCGATCCAAAGTGTAGAGTTGGTAAGACGTAGAAATATAGCTTGCCCTATTTCTACCACTTAGAACAAAGTCTGATTGAATGGAAGGTCTTAGGCTTTGGCGATATCGCGTGATGCCGGCAGATAAAAATGAATTCTTCCCTACTGATTTATTAAACGACAGCTCTACACTATTAAATCCCTGTCTGTAAAACGAAAGAGTAGAAAAATCTTCATTAAATGGAAACTCCATCCTAAACCCTTCGGCTTTGAAGTTAACCCAATTATCAAAATTTTCACCAAGAAGATAATTTATTGATAACCTGTAAGCAGATTGGTCTCCGAGTCGAAACATGAAATCTCCACTGAGGTTATTTAACAGTAATCTATTTGTTGAAATACCACCGATAAGCCCAACTCCCATAAATGAATTATAATTCAATCCCATTCTGAGAAATATCTGAGGGTTTTCAATAAAGGTAAAGGTTAGCTTCTTTTTTTCGGGATCATTTTCATAGGCTGTGTAGGTATAGTTGATACGCGAAAAATAACTAGTTGCATAAAGGCGGCTAATGGCTCTATTGATCTCTTTTACGCTTATCGTGTCTTTATCATGGATTTCGGTATAATTTCGTACTACAGATTTAGGAATTTGATTTAGTCCTTCAAATTCTATCTTGCTCACAACTATTTTATCTTTTCTGCTTGTTTTATTTTTCTGCTTGTTTTCGACAGGGAATTTTTCAGCCATTTCCAATAATTCAGGAATCAACACCCTACCTATCCATTTTCCCCTTTCGATGATTTCTTCAACAGATGAAAAACTTGAGGTTTCATACCCATCTAAATTTGGTGCTATAAAAAGATCTGTTTGCTCTTTATTCTTCCTGAACATGTATGCATCTTTAAAAAAACCCATTTGCATCAGGATGTCAACCGGGGTTCTTATTTCTTCTGCATTTTTCAAGCCACTTGAAACATTAACTCCAATGACATGAGTAGCCCCCATTTCTTTCACTACATCCACCGGAAAATTATTGACAACTCCACCATCTATTAGCCTTAAGTTTTCCCTGTAAACGGAGGTGAAAACTGCCGGGATAGCCATACTTGCCCGTAAAGCGCTAACAATATCTCCTGAATTCATAATTACAGAATTTCCTGTAGCCAAATCCGTAGCCATACAGGCAAAAGGAATATCAAAATTATGAAAATCCTCTTCTTCCCTTATATGGAAGAACAACTCTTCAAGTAATAACCATAGTTTTTGACCTTCAATAGCGCCCGTACTTAATACTATTTTTTTATCCTGAAATGGGATTTCAACTAAGTGTTTATTATAATTCAAGCGATTCCGGATATGGACATCCTCTAATTCTGATCTAGAGCTAAAGGTACTTGCCCAGTCAACCGACAAAGCAAATTCTTCGATTTCGGAAGCGGTATAACCCACGGCATAAAGCCCTCCGATAATACTGCCCATGCTTGTGCCGGTGATGTAATCTACTTTTATTCCTAAACTGTCAATTATATGTAGTACTCCTATGTGTGCGAAACCTTTGGCACCACCACCACTAAGAGTGAGTCCTATTGCATCCCTATCACTTTGGGCATGAGTGTCCTGCAGGTTGGGAAGAAAAGCAATACCTACAAATAGGCAAAGCTTAAACACAAGGTATCGAACTTTCATTTTTCCATACAAATTGAATGCTATCAAGAATCAATACGCATATTAGTCGTTGATTTATTGTCAAATTTAAGACAATAAACAATCTTATGCGTAATTTGGAAAAAT
>SLKL01000202.1 GCA_007134625.1 Saprospiraceae bacterium | reverse complement strand
TCTGAAAATGAGCAAATTCAACTCTCAGGAAAAGTCTTAAGTCTTGGAGAAAATGAGGTGCAGGTGGGAGCTAAAGTAGCTGTTTTTTCACTAAAAACCGATAGCGGAGAACGCCAAAACGAGACGGCAGATGCCATATTTACAGTTGACGATGATGGAAATTGGGGTCCTTTTACTGCCAAAAAAGGAGGAGCCTATGAGTTTGTAGTAAGTCCCGCTGAGGAAGGCAGTCGCACCATTCATTATTACCGGACACCCTTCTACACGGATAATCCGGTCATTTATCTCAGAACATTGCCTGCTCCGGGTTCTATGGCGGGCATGATGCTGGGTGGTTTGCCCCGTGATGATGAACAGTCAGTGGTGGCGATTTTTGCTTCTCAGCAAGCCGTTATTCATGGAAGAGATAAGTTGAAAATCAATGGTGTGGAATTGAGTACAGCCGAATGGGCAAGTCCGTCAAGCAGTAATATCGCCTGGTTTCTTTACGATGCCAACAACAACCGAGAGAGTGATTTTACCTCCATACCCACCTTTGCCATGGCACCTTTTCTGATGGGCGTAGATGTCTTTTTCTCTACAGAACCAGTACAAACACAAGTCGCTGAATTCAATGGAGAAAACCTGTACTTCCTAAACCGAAAGTCAGATTCGGAGGGAATTGTAGTTTTGGTGTTTTAGGGGATAAGATTGAGGATGTTATCCTCAGAACCATTGAATTTTGTGCCCAAGTATTATTAGAGTCTAACAAAGTTTTAAAAAGCCCAATAGATTTGAAAAAATCTTTAAGTTTGACATTGAAAGAATAAATTTACCTTATACTTTCCTATCGGCATATGGGAAATATGGGTGTGTTTTTTTGGAGGAGTTGGGGGTGTAGGGTTGTTATAAGACATTATGAACATGCATGACAAAAAATTTCAGAATATCGTTGATAAGGCGGCTAAGGAACTTTCAATGAAGTCAACAAATGAATTGATTTCAATGCCAGATTGGGGAAGTATTGAAAACCAAGAAAACATTCAACTTGGCTACTCAAAATGGAAGAGAGATGATGATGTTTTACACATTCATATTCTAGCTCAAAGAACTGTATTTCCTTTTCCAAGGGTATACAGGAAATATCATGCAGGTATAGCAATTGAAAACGAAAGCATAAGAATGCTCAATGACAGGGAATTAGGAGAATACGACTGAATGAATTTAAAAAATGAAACTATTAAGGAAATAGTCGTTAATGACCAAAATGAACTTCTTTTAAAAGTAATTGGAGAAGGAAATTCTGGGTATCAATATGTTTATCGCGAAGCTGCAGGAGTATATTGGGATGAAATTCATAAAGCTTTTAAGTCCACAACAATTAATGAATGGACTGTGTCTGAATGGTTCATTCACATGAAGGAAATTGTAAAAGCAGGTTTGAATGTAGAGTTGACAATTGATGAGAATGTAGAATGGAAGAATATCTCTGACAATGAGATAATTAAAATAAAAAACGCCACAAGTTAAGTGCGCAAGCATTTAGAAAAAAAATGACAAGTCAAGAAGTAAGAGATATCATTAAAAAAGAATTGGAAGGGCTAACCGACCTTTCCAATGCTCACGGACTAAATCTAAATGAGTGCCTAATAGCACCCGTAAAGGAAACCTATTTAAGCTCCATTGATGAATCTATAAAACTAGAACTCTGGACTGTTTTAGAAGAATCGGCAGACCGAAGTGGTTATAAAATAACATTTGACGAAACGGATGGCTCATATGGACTTGGCATGATGACGGACAAAAATGAATTGATGGATATCGGTACTTATGGAACATTTTTAGACGCGTTGAAAGGAATGTAAATGAGTAGTATATGATTTGCATATTAACTTGAACCTTGAGGGTTGATATTAAAATTACAATCCGAAAAATAATATCATCCATTCTGGGTTATGTTTTTATATTCTCTTTTCCTACAATAATGACATCCCTACGGGATTTTTATCCCACACACAATCAACATAGAGTCAAGAAAAATGATTTGGAGAATTTAGTCATTTGGACTGATTTTTTGGGATAAAATATGGATAAAATACTGGTAATTCAATAATAAAAAAAGTAAAAAGTAAGATAAGTTGTGCGATGGGTAGAGTAACAAAACAGCCAGATGAAAAGCAAAATTCAAAACCGTTCAGACATTGAATTGTTAGTCAATACCTTTTATGAAAAGGTAAGGGCCAATAAGGTATTGGGCTATATATTTGATGATGTTGCGCAGATTGATTGGGATAATCATCTGCCCCAAATGTATTCGTTTTGGGCAAGTTTACTTTTGGGCGAGCATAGCTTCAGGGGTAATCCCATGGTGAAACATATCAAGTTGAGTAAAATGACGCCAATGACCAATGTTGAATTTTCTGAATGGTTACTTCTATTTAACCAAACAGTAGATGAACTTTTTATAGGGGAAAAAGCGGAAGAAGCAAAAATCAGAGCAGCCAATATTGCCAGATTAATGCTGCATAAGATAGAAAGTGTGTGAGTCCTTCAGGCTTAATTTGATGGAAAAAGGTTAAGTTTGGGATGGAATAAAAAAACAAGCTAATACTGAACTGCTGATATAGATGAAATACACCTATGTTTGAGGAGAAGTTGAGGGTATTGGAATGTAATACACTAACTAATGATACCAAAATATGGAGGATAATCATAAGGAAATAAAAAAAATATTAGAGCATATACCTGACACCTTTGATGTTTTGAAAGAAGGTATAGATATGCAAATTCAAAAGGAGTACCTTGACTACTCCCATTCTTTTGAGCATGGTGAATTGACCGATAAAGAGACACTTCAATTAAGTAGCATTTTATTCTCACCGGAGACTTCATTGACAGGAAAGAAAAAAGCATTGACTATTTTGGCTCATGTAGGAACAATAACTGCATTCAGACAAATAGAAAAATACTGCAAGAACCCCGATAAAGACCTCCGACAGTGGGCTGCTTTGGCATTACGGGAATCCAGAATGCTCCTTGAAAGTACATTGACTGACAGGAATTTTGGTTTCATATCAAGCGGACTTGGCGGACTTAAAAACAAATTGCGGTATTATTTTCTGGTTTTGCCCGTCAAAGACAGACCTTTTACTTTGACACAAAAAAACATAATAAAGAATGAAATAAACTTCGTAGCGAAAGACTTAAACTGTGTGGTAGAAGTAGTTGACAAAAATGATAACTTTGTAGGCCTGACGGTTTTAGTGCCAATGGACCTTGCAGTAGGAACATTTATTGAGACAGGAATAAAAAAATGTAACGAACTGGGAGACTTTGTATATGAATATTACTATGTGACCAATATGGAAGTACCGGACAAAGCAGAAATAGAAGAGATCATAAAAAAAGTAAAGGGATGAGCGAGATGCTTCGAAATCTACCACAAATAATTTGCGCTTTCTAGAAAGTTTTGTGCTAACTTACAGTTCGGGAACATCAAGAAAGTAAGTGCTAAAAACCACGCCTTCAAAGCCCGAAAATCTGATAGCCAATTTAGACCAAAAATTCTGGGCAAAATTTTGAAATGTTACCAAATATTGGTAAATTTGTAGAAAACATAGTAAGATGAAAAATACATCAATATCTCTGGGGGAATATTTTGACCAATTTGTTCAAGCACAAGTTTCAACAGGACGATACAAGAACGTTAGCGAAGTGATTCGTGCCGGACTTCGACTATTGGAAAACGAAGAGAGTAAAGCTATAGCCCTCAGAAATGCTATTCAAGAAGGAGTTGATAGCGGGATTGCCCACGATTTTGACCCAGAGAAACATCTTCAGGAATTAAAAGCTAATCGTAAAAAGAATGGCTAAATATGAACTGACTAATAAAGCGGTCGAGGATTTAGCAGGAATTTGGGAATACACGATTGAAAAGTGGTCGGAACAACAAGCTGATAAATATTATAATTTACTGTTGGACAGTTGCCAAGATATTGCGAACAACCCTGAATTAGGAAAAAACTATGACGGAATAACAAAAGACCT
>SLKL01000453.1 GCA_007134625.1 Saprospiraceae bacterium | reverse complement strand
TGGTTTCCAGGCTTTTAAACAAGCTATTTAATAATTTTTTTGCTGATTTTTAATGGTTTATGTATTGCTCTTTTTTTGCATTCAACCCTTGATTCGCATTAAATATTAAAATAAAGAAAATGCATTTTACATTCAAGTCTTCATATTGGACAGATAGATACCTGGAAAATCATGCCCCCTGGGATTTGAATCACATCTCAAGACCACTCAAAGAATACATTGATCATCTGCAAGATAAGGAGTTGAAAATTTTAGTTCCGGGTGCCGGTCCCGGACATGAGGTGAGCTATTTGTATCGCAAGGGATTTAAAAATGTTTACTATCTCGATTTTTCTCAAAAAGCAGCTGATGAGTTTGCAATAAAGGAAAAGGATTTTCCGGTGGATCAAATTCTATCTGATGATTTTTTTAATCACTCAGGGAAGTACGATTTGATATTGGAACAGACTTTCTTTTGTGCTTTTGAGCCATCCGAAGCGGCTAGAAGAAAGTACGTTCAAAAAATGTACGATCTAATTCATCCAGGAGGAATTTTGGCAGGTGTGTGGTGGAGTTTTCTTTTGAATCCGGATCAGGAAAATCCCCCCTATGGAGGAAGCCGTGAAGAATATGAGCGGCTTTTTAGTGAAAAATTCGAAATTCAGAAAATTGATGAATGCTACAACTCGGAACCGGAAAGAATGGGTAAGGAGTATTTTTGTGTTTTTCAAAAAAGATAAGCCTAAAGTCTTAGTTTAGGATTAAAAAAAATCGAAAATATAAGTATTTCACCTCTTGAAAGCAGGATTTTTTATCCTCAAACAACCGTTAACACAGGATTAAAAAAAATATTATATAAGCTTGAATATGTTAAAGTTGAGTCGCAAACAGGGAATTACCCCGATCTTAAACAATAATTAATGAAAAGATCAACGTTAAAGGGGCGCTATATTCATAAACCTTTTAAATCAGTTGTATGGTCAAAAATTTTACACAGAATGATTTAGTCAGTTACCTTTACAAAGAAGTTAATCCGCTGGATTATCTGGCGCTAACAGAAAGCATCGAAAATGACTGGGACGTATTCCAGGATTACAAAGTGCTTAGAAATGCCAGAAAAAACCTGCCAGTGGTTACGTTCAGTCCTAAACCTTCTACTATCGAGAATATTCTTAGTTTCAGCAAAAATCATAAAGCATAATAACTGCTTATAGGAATTTGATATAAGAAGTGATTCAGGAAAAAGAAGAATTTGCTTCATAAAGGTTGTCGCCGACAAGGTTCAGTAGAGTCTTGTCGGCGTTTTTTTTTTAAACTTTTTGCGAAAGTTCAGGCTTTATACATTCGTATTTAAAAAAAATTAATATAATTGTGGTCAATATAAAAAACACTGATTATGAGTAATGGAGACAAGAATGAAAAGTTAAAAGCTTTGAAAATGACCCTTGACCGACTGGACAAACAGTACGGTAAAGGATCCGTAATGAAAATGGGAGACCAACAGGTGGTGGACGTCGAATCTATATCGACCGGTTCATTGGGATTGGATATTGCATTAGGTATAGGTGGTTTTCCAAGAGGTAGAGTAATTGAAATCTACGGTCCGGAATCATCCGGTAAAACTACTCTTGCTATACATGCCATAGCTGAGTGTCAGCGCAAAGGTGGGATCGCAGCATTTATTGATGCAGAGCACGCTTTCGATAGGACTTATGCAGAAAAACTGGGAGTTGACACTGAAAACCTGCTTATTTCACAGCCTGATCACGGAGAACAAGCACTGGAAATTGCAGAGAACCTGATCCGTTCAGGTGCTATCGATATTATTGTTATTGACTCTGTTGCTGCTCTTGTTCCTCGATCAGAGATTGAGGGAGAGATGGGAGATTCAAAAATGGGTCTTCAGGCTCGTTTGATGTCTCAGGCTATGAGGAAACTTACTGCCACAATAGGTAAAACCGGTTGTACCTGTATTTTTATCAATCAGTTACGTGAAAAAATCGGGGTCATGTTCGGAAATCCGGAAACTACCACAGGTGGAAATGCTTTGAAATTCTATGCAAGTATTCGCCTGGATATCAGAAGATCAGGTTCTGCCATAAAAGACAAAGAAGGCAACTTACTTGGTAACCATGTCAAAGTAAAAGTAGTTAAAAATAAACTTGCACCTCCTTTCAGAATTGCTGAGTTTGACATTATGTACGGAGAGGGAATCAGCAAAACCGGAGAAATTGTCGATTTGGGTGTTCAATTTGATATACTAAAGAAAAGCGGATCGTGGTACAGCTATGGAGACTCAAAAATAGCTCAGGGACGAGACGCTGCCAAGCAATTTTTCATGGATAATCCTGAAACAGCAGAAGAAGTTGAAGGAAAAATAATTGAAGCATTGAAGAATTAAAAAAAACTCCCGAACAGCTTTCAAACTGTTCGGGAGAAACATCCGGTAATATATTTACTTCTTATACTTCAGAGTTGTACAACTCTTATTCTATTCTTTTGAAACGTAATCGATTATAGCCATTACATCCCTGTCTGTTTTCAATTGGGGTGCCCAATGGAATAATTGTCTTACTGCATCAATATCGTCGATCAGTGCATCGTGCAGTATTGCTAGACCTTCTTCTTTTCTGGAATCGAGAATTAATGCCGTCGCTCTACAGTACAGTAACTCTGGACTGCAGGTATAATATTCAGCCTCATCCAGAATTCTCAGGGCTTGTTTATATTCACCCAGATTCAAATAAAAAACTGCATAATTACACCAGATATCAGCTTGCTCCGGACCGGTCTCTGTCGCTTTTCTAAAGTAATAATCTGCTTTTTCATACTCCTCTAAAGCGTTATAAGCATCAGCTATTGCAGCGTAGTATTCCTCTCTTCTATCCTCTATTTTTATAGCCTTTAGAAAATTCATCACTGCAGCAGGATAGCGTTTCTGATATAGATCACAAAGACCCAGATAAAAATACACTTCATCGCTGTAAGGGTCCAGTTTGCTGGATTTTCTCAATACTTTTCTCGCTTCACGATAATCCTTCAGGGAAATATAGCATTGACCCAGGCTAATCAAAACTTCTGATTCCGGACCAAAGATATCCAGGTATTCCAAATAGACATCGAGGGCTTTTTCATAGTTTTTTACCTGAAAACACAAGTCAGCGCAATCCTTATATCCAAATTCAAATTCCGGATTGATAATAAAGGAATATTCCAAAGCAGCTATTGCTTTATTATAGTCACCCGTGCATGAATAAGCGTGACCCAGATTATACCATGCCTGATAAGTATACGGATTTTTATTCAACAGACTTTCGTGTAAGGCAATGCTGTCTTCATAATTCTTGCAAATCTCTACACTCATCCAGATATGTTCGAGTGCTTCGGGATGGTCCGGTCTCAATTCAAGCACTTCTTTTAGAACCCGGTACATCTGACTAAAATCTTTCATTTTTTCGTAAACAAAAGCTTCCTCAAGCATCAGGTCAATCATGTCAAGTTCGTTATTTTGTAACAAGCGCAACTCTCTTATATAATTCAATGCACTGGGATAATCTTTCATTTTTGAGAAAATTCTGCACTTCATCAATTTCAGATCCCATTCACCCGGGGAAATATTTTCTGCTTGTTCGAGCAAATTCAAGGCAGCATCGTATTCACCAAACTTCATCAGAAGCCTGATTTTAATGATATAAAAATCTACCCTGTACTGGTATTGATCTAATGCAAAATCCGTAACCTCCATGGCCTTTTCAAATGAGTATTCATTTTCATAAAATCCAATTAACTGAAAGAGATGGCGGTCTTCAAAATAGACTTGTCCGCCTCTTTTGTTCATGGACTCAAACTCATTTGCGAGAGAGTGGAGGGCTGTATCTCTTCTATAGTTTCGTCGCATGTTTATATGATGGGATTACTTTCAAAGTTTATAATTTCTTTTCAGCCCCAAAGATGAGTTTATTTTTTGAATCAAAAAAGTTTCTTGGCAAAGGTATTTTTAACATTAGAAGTATTTTTAATTTCAATCAAAATGTTGATAAACAGGCTTTT
>SLKL01000044.1 GCA_007134625.1 Saprospiraceae bacterium | reverse complement strand
TTTTTATTTAATATTAGACTACCACTCCCCCACTTCTTGCAATGAACTAATTAAACTCTCAGCAATGTATTTTTGATCCTCCACACTTAATTCTGTATGCATGGGCAATGATAGTACTTTATCGGAAAAAGCTTCAGCCACAGGAAATTCACCTTTTTGATAACCGTAATGAGCATATGCATTTTGTAGATGAAGAGGTAAAGGGTAGTAAATGGCAGTTGGTACTCCCTTTTTAGATAAAGATTCTTTTACTGCATCCCGCTTATTCTCAATAAGTAGGGTATATTGGTGAAAAATATGAACACCTTTTTTTGATGTGGATGGGCATTTTATGCCGGAAACCTCCTTTAACAAATCCTCATAAATTTTTGCTGCTCTTTGTCTTGATTGATTATATTCATCTAAATGGGGCAGTTTAGCCAACAATACTGCTGCCTGCAGACTGTCAAGCCGACTATTGATACCAACTCTGTTATAAATGTACTTTCTCTCAGCCCCATGATTTGCAATGGATTTAACTTTTTCTGCTAAATCCTCATCATTAGTCATCACAGCACCTCCATCTCCATAACAACCTAGATTTTTGCTGGGAAAAAAAGAAGTTGTCCCCATATGACCTATGGTCCCAGTTTTGAGTTGTTCTCCGTTCGAAAATGTATAATCTGCACCGAGAGACTGAGCAGCATCTTCAATAACAATAAGTTCATATTTTTCTGCCAATTCCATGACGGCCTCCATCTCTGCTGGTCTGCCAAACAAATGCACAGGAATAATAGCTTTAGTCTTTAGAGAAATTTTTTCTTCAATTTTATTGGCATCAATATTAAAAGAGTCGGGGCAAATATCTACAAATACCGGTTTCAATCCCAGCAAGGCAATGACCTCAACAGTAGAAACAAAGGTAAAGGGCGTGGTAATAACTTCATTACCTGGCTTTAAATCGCTAGCCATAAGAGCCAATTGAAGTGCATCTGTGCCATTGCCACAGGGTATTACATGTTTGACTTTAAGATATTCGGAGAGCGAATTGGCGAATTGATTTACATGAGGTCCATTAATGAAGGAAGAAGAAGCCAATATCTCATCAAACAAAAGATGAATTTCATCTTTTATTTTCAGGTATTGCGACTTCAGGTCCACCATTTGGATTTGTCTCATGGATTTTTTTGCAAATATAAGAATTGCAAATTAATAGTGGAGCTGCGGGGAGTCGAACCCCGGTCCAGACAAAGTATTAGGCAGCTTTCTACATGCTTAGTTTTTACTCAGAATTGTCGGGAAAAGGATAAGCGTAAAAACCAGCTTTAGTCTTTTCCGTATCTTCTTAAATCTCGGATTTGAGTCGAAGATCCTCATTTCCCAGTCCGAAAGTTGATGATGTGCGGCAGTCCGTGTATCGGACGTCAGGTGCTGCGGCACAAAAGCTTTCTAATCTCTTAGATTAGGCAGCCATGGCGAATTTGTTATTGCCATTTAAAATAGGTTGAAGGACATTTGTTAGCGGAGTGATCCAACCTGCTCCGGCATGCTTACTACGAAATGGTCTTTCCTGTCGATTCCAGTTCAGCCCCATATTTTCAAAGAACTCTAATAATCAAACTTCAACTAATGCTAAATAGTTCCCACTAAGTCAAAACTTTAATTGTTGTCTTAAACTTTCAAAGACTAAAATTAATTTGTAATTTAGCAGTAAAAATTTGATTTGAGGTGCAAAGATAGTTTAGTTCCTCAAGGCGAAAACTTTTTAAAATATTTTTTTAAAACAGTTATCCTTTAAAATTTCGATATGTTTATACGACTATTATTCTCTCTAACTATATTTTGTATTTTCAGTTGTTCTTCAAATTCGCAGCCGGCTGATATAGATGAAGGCGATATTGAGCTTTTTAACCATTTGGATAAAAAAGCCATAAAAAAATCAACCGAAGAGTTAGTGGATAAATTGGCAGCTGAAATGGAAGACCGAAAACTTGTTTTATTAGGTGAATCTACTCACGGTACAGCTGAATACTACACCAATCGCTATTTAGTAAGTAGAAAGCTAGTTGAGGATTATGGGTTTTCATTTATTGCTTTAGAGGGCGATTGGACTGCAATTTATCAATTGAATTTATATGCAAGAGGAAAAAGTAATTTTTCAAGCGGGGAAGAGATAATGAATACTTTTGACCGCTGGCCGGAGTGGATGTGGGGAAATCGAGAGTTTCTTGAGCTGGTAGAATGGTTGAGGGAATTCAATAGCGATAGAGCATTTACGGATCAGGTTGGTTTATATGGCATGGATGTATATGGGCAATGGACAGCTCTGGAAAAATTAACAGCCAGTCTAAAAGAAGAGGGAAATGAACTGTCGGAATCTGCTTTAAGCTATTTGGAGTGTTTTGCTGAGTTTAAAAACGATGAGTGGTCTTATGCTGCTGCTGTAGCCCGCGGAACCGCATCCTCTTGTGAGACATCATTAAGTTCATTAAGAGAGCTATTCAATGAAGCCTTTGATTTAGATTTAATAAATCAAAAAAATTATGCTGAATTCAATCTAAGTCAAAAAGCCAAGGTTTTAAAAAATGCTGAAAACCATTTTCGCCTTTCTCCTATTGATCGCGCTGCATCATGGAATGCTCGTGTAATTCATTTTTGGAATACGGTTAAAAACCTCATGGAGTATTACGGCCCGGAAGCTAAAGGCATTGCCTGGGCACACAATACCCACATGGGTGATGCGAGGGCTACTATCATGAGTCAACAGGGGCAATCCAATATGGGACAATTAAGCAGAGAGTTTTTAGGTGATGAAAATGTCTTTATTTTAGGATTTGCAACTTATTCAGGTAAAGTAAATGCAGGGAGTTCATGGGGGCAGCCAATGCAAATTATGAATATTCCACCAGCACAGAGGAATTCCTGGGAACACCTATTGAATGAAATATCAAATGATCAGTTTTTAATAATTTTTAACGAGAACGATAGATATTTCCCACCTTTAATGCAAGCACGTGGAAATAGAGCTATTGGCGTCACATACAATCCAAATCAGGAAGCAGGAAACTATGTCCCTACCCTACTAGCACATCGTTATGATGCGGTTTGGTTTATTGGAGAGACAAATGAACTAAATCCCGTTGGCAATTAAATGAAGGATTTTTTTTTGTTCATTATTTAAGGACTTTTTAAAATATTTTATTATCTTGCCTGAAACTTTAATTTTAGTATTCTAAATAAGCAGATATGAAACTATTTTACTCAACTATTCTCATCCCCGTTCTCCTTATCCTGACTTATCAACAGCAACTTTTTTCTCAGGAAACTAATGACGTTCAGTCCCTTAGAATTGTAGATGCAAGTTATCCATTTGATAATCACACCATCCCTAAAAATCTACATTTAATCATGCGGGGTGATTTAATGACCAGAGTAAGAAGTAATTCAGCAGTGAATCAGGATTTAGCGGTTACCTTAGAATTACTTGTTACCCGCTGTGATGTTACTCTGATAAGAGACACCATTTTTGTAAACAATCTCCGCCCCTTAAGAGATACAATCGTAGAATTTCCCATTCCAGAGCCACTATTTTTATTTGACATGGTCCCTGCTCAATGTGAAAGCTATGCCTTTGGTGACTTTCCTTATGGTGAAATTAAATATGAAATGACCTATGAAGTTTTCAAAATTGAATCTGATCAAAGTTGGAACACTCAGGAAAAACTTACCCGTACATTTGGACATTTCCCTAAAATACTTAGCAAGGAAAATCCTACGGTAAATGAATATGATAAATGGACAGTACCAAATATTAATTCTTCAAATTATGAAGCATATTACAACACGGTTTTTAAAATTGACAGTATAAATCATAGTTTTGGAAGTTCTGATGATATTCTTCCAGGCATTACCTTTAATGGTGTTCAAGTTGGATTAATTAATCCAAGTGATGAAGTTGTTTCCAATCAAGTTTTAATTTCTGTTTATGAATACTTAGGTAACGGTAAAGAATTTGACGAGGAAGATTTCACGAATCAATTCCCTGTTAATG
>SLKL01000127.1 GCA_007134625.1 Saprospiraceae bacterium | reverse complement strand
TTCAAAAACTAACTTTATTATTTGGAATTGCATCTCTTTTGGTGTTCAGTTCTTGTGTTTCTAACAAGAAGTTCAATGAATTGATGGATGAAAAAGATTCAATTGCTGCTCAATTGCAATCAGCTAACGACAGACTTTCTAATATGGAAGGTGAGATGGCTAATCTTAAGGAACGTACAGACAATCTTCAATCTGAGCGAGATAGATTATCTTCTGACTTACAAAGAGCTAATCAGGAAACAGAGGATATTAGAAGAGCTACCGCAGCAAATGAAGCTAGATTGGCTGCACTAAATGAAGAATTATCTAAGGCTTTCATGGTTTTCGAAAAAAGTGGAATGGAAGTTCATGAGCGCAATGGTAAATTCTACCTTGTCGTTGAGGATGGAATCAGATACCGTTCTGCATCTACTGCATTGAGCAGAAGAGATATGAATGTCGTAGAAGCCATGGCTGATTTACTAAAGAATAATGAAGAAATGCACCTGATCGTTGAAGGTCACACTGATGATGTTCCGATTAGTACTGAAGTCTTTAGAGATAACTGGGATTTGAGTGTTGCAAGATCGACAAGAGTTATTCGTCAGTTAGTTCGTTTAGGAGTAAATCCTTCTCAATTGACTGCTGCCGGTGCTGCTGAATTCCAGCCTTTTGTGACTGAAGATCCAAGGTCTTCTGCAACAAGAGCTGAAAACAGAAGAACTGAGTTCATCCTTATTCCTAATATGGGTGGTGTTTACGAAATATACAAAGACAATTAATCAATTAATCCAATTGAAAATTGATCTTAAATTTTAAAGCATTGAGGGTGGGATTTTCCTACCCTCTTTTTTTTAAAAAAATTCATTATGTCCTTATTAACTATTGGCACTGTTGCTATAGATAGCATTGAAACTCCTTATGGTAAAGCAGACCGCATTGTGGGCGGTGCCGCAACCTACATTTCTCTTGCAGCCTCTCACTACACGAGTGATATTAAAATTGTTTCTATAATCGGTGAAGATTTTCCGCAGGAAGAACTCAATTTTTTGGAAAAGAAGGGAGTGGACACCAGTGGAGTAAAGAGAATTGAGGGTGAGAAATCATTCTTCTGGTCAGGTAAGTATCATATTGATATGAATTCCAGAGATACGCTCGATACACAATTAAATGTATTGGCAGATTTCAATCCTGTTCTGACTCCAAGCCAACAGGAAAGCGATTATCTGATGCTTGGTAATCTGACGCCGGCCATTCAAATGAGTGTACTCAAGCAAATGAAATCCAGACCCAAAATTACGGCAATGGATACCATGAACTTTTGGATGGATACGGCTATGGATGAGCTCAAGGAAGTAATCACTCATGTGGATATACTTACCATCAATGATGAGGAAGCCAAACAATTATCAGGAGATAAAAACCTTTCTAAAGCTGCAGAAATTATCCTTGAAATGGGTCCAAAATTTCTGATCATCAAAAAAGGGGAACACGGTGCTCTTCTATTCGACAAAGACAATGTTTTCTTTGCACCCGCCTTGCCCCTATCTCAAGTTTTCGATCCCACCGGTGCAGGTGATACCTTTGCTGGAGGAATGATGGGCTACCTTGCCGGAAAAGGAGAGCTGAACTTCAATAATTTAAAAAGTGCAATCATACACGCATCTGCAATGGCTTCATTTTGTGTGGAAGAATTCGGTATCAACAGGCTAAAGACCATTAGTCAGAATGACCTCGACAACAGACTGAATATGTTTGTTGATTTAGTACATTTTGATCTTTAGTGTATTCGTCTGAGTTCAATTATTCTTATTCGCATAATTAATTGTAAATCATGAGCTAAAAGACGAGCACAAATTCAAATTATTTAATAGGAAAAATCTCTAAGCCCAGGTCTTTTTTGCTAGCCCAAAGATCACAGATAAGCTCGCAGAGCAAAGGTTCATTACTGATTCAACAGACTAAAAACTTTCCACACTTGAACCTTTCCATCAATTGTATTTTCCCATTTTCAATCTTCTTCCACCTACCCTAGCAGGTCGAAGGATCAACTTTCACTTCCCTAACTACCCCAAAACCTTCCACTTCCCCTGCAACTTCAAAACCTTTTCCAGGACGTCTCGAACGCAGCCCTCTCCGCCTTTTATGGGTGAAATGTATTTTACGGTATTGAGTATTTCGGGAGCAGCATCTGCAGGACAGGTGGAAAGTCCAACCACTTGCATAACTTCGTAATCGGCAAGGTCGTCGCCCATGTAGAGGATTTTCTCACGATCAAGTTCGTGAAAATCTGCCCATTCATTGAAGCATTCTAGCTTTTTACAGATACCGGAAAAGTAATGTTGCACACCAAGCGCTTTGAGGCGTAATTCCACTCCGACAGAGCTTCCACCGGTAATGATACAAAACCTAATCCCTTGAAGTATGGCGCGTTTGATGGCGTATCCGTCACGCACATTCATGGATCTCAATAATTCACCTTTTTCTGTGATTAGTAGTTGAGAGTTGGTCAATACTCCATCGCAATCGAGGACTACAGTTTCTATTTTTTTAAAGGGCTCAAAATCTATGGACATATTCTTTTTTGCACAAATAAAAGGTTTTTATCGGAAAGTATCATGGTGGAAGGAGGAGTTTAATTAGCGATTTTCCCTGCCCCGAATGGTTCAATCTGGATACTAAATACCTTATGGTTTTGCTTTTTGCACATCCAGATATGCATTTTTATATTAAAATTGCACATGTACTTGTGCAAAAAGTGGTATTATTTTTTAGTCAGCTTCAGATAGTATTAATTCAAAATCTACAAGTATATTCTTTTTTTACATGTTAAAAAAGAAAAAATCAATTCGGTATCCTAACAAAATCAAATCTGACTGGTTATCTTTACAAAAACTACCAATCATGAAAAACTTGTGGATACTACTTTTTTCAATTGTTTTCAT
This sequence comes from Saprospiraceae bacterium, assembly GCA_007134625.1. Lineage (GTDB taxonomy): Bacteria > Bacteroidota > Bacteroidia > Chitinophagales > Saprospiraceae > PWJY01. The sequence continues at coordinate 1,120 of SLKL01000127.1, read as the reverse complement.
TCAATGTTCTGAAGGCAACAATACCGATCAAACTCAGGAAAATTCTTCAGAGGTCTATGAATCCAGTGCGGGAAATTCCTTCACTCTCGATATTCTGGCAGAGAACCTGGAAAACCCCTGGGGGTTGGAATTCTTGCCTGATGGAAGAATTTTGATTTGTGAAAGACCGGGAAGACTTAGGGTTTTCGAAAATGGAAGACTTTCCCCCAGACCCGTAGAAGGCTTGCCAGATGTATGGGCACATGGTCAGGGCGGATTGCTTGATGTAGTCATGCATCCCGACTATGAAAATAACGGTTGGTTGTATATTGCTTATTCTGCTTTGGGTCAGGGGAACAGAGGAAATCTGGCCATCTCAAGGGCACGTCTCGATGGCAATCAACTTATCGATGTAGAAAAAATATTTCACGGTCAGCCATTCACTAATCGCAGACATCACTTTGGAACACGTCTGGTTTTCGATGATGATGGTTATTTGTTTTTTGCGATAGGAGATCGGGGAGAGCAGGACAATGCTCAGCTTCTTAGCAATCACAATGGTAAAGTATTGCGGATTAACGATGACGGCTCAGTACCGGAAGACAATCCCTTTGTAGGCGATGATGACGCCCTTCCTGAAATATGGGCGTATGGTAGTCGTAACATACAGGGTATGGCAATACATCCGGTGAGTAGAGAAATCTGGTCTCACGAGCACGGACCCAAAGGAGGTGATGAAATCAATATCGTCCAAAAAGGCGTAAATTATGCTTGGCCCAAAGCTACTTTTGGGGTTAATTATAATGGTACGATAATTACTGAGCATACCACCTGGCCCGGAACAAGCGATCCACTTCATGTATGGACACCGTCTATAGCTCCTTGTGGAATGGATTTCGTGACTTCTGATAAGTATCCGGAATGGGAAAATAATATTCTAATCGGGGCTCTCGCAGGTCAACACATCCATCGCCTTGAACTCGATGGTAATGAAGTAGTAGGCTATGAAAAACTGCTCCAGGGTTTTGCCAGATTCAGACAGGTCAAGCAGGGTCCCGATGGTTATATTTATGTGCTGACAGAGGGACCGGGATTGTTTTTCCGCCTCGTCCCGCAGTAAGTTCGGACATGGACCTTAAAG
>SLKL01000278.1 GCA_007134625.1 Saprospiraceae bacterium | reverse complement strand
TCAAAACTCATAAGTCTTATAAAATAAATTACCATGAAAAAAGGTCTTATCTTCCGTGCCGGCTTATATGAAAATAAAGGTTGTTTTTAATATAGGAATGACTACATTGCTTCTCTTCTTATTTTCCCCGCGCTTAGTAGGGCAAACAGGCAATGAATTAAATAGGAGCATTGAACTAATATCTGAAAGTGATACCCTCATTTCCGATAGCCTCACTATCATACCGGAGACCGTACAATTGACGCTCGTACAGTCGGGTGAATCATTGAATCACTGTATCAAAATAAATAATAAATATATTGTCTGGCTCAATCAGGATTGTTTGACTGAATACCGTGATAAAGAACTACAACTAAGCTACCGTGTAATCCACTTCGATTTATCAACCCCTTACCAAATTCTGGATACGGCAATTATGGAACCCTTAATCAGTGAAGACGAAGTTTATATAGGCTTCGATTTTAGCCCCTTTGAGGGGGAGCTGCAAAATCGGGATTTTCGAAATCTGAACTATTCAGGTACGTTTAGCCGGGGAGTTAGTTTCGGTAATGCTCAAAGTCTGGTATTAAACTCTGCATTCAACCTTCAAATGGCAGGAACTCTTGGGGATGACATCGACATTACCGCAGTGATATCCGATGAAAATATTCCCATTCAGCCCGATGGAAGTACAAGACAGATACAGGAATTCGACCGGATTTTTATCGAATTATCAAAAGACGAGCACCTACTCACCGCCGGTGATATTGAAATGCGCAATGCAGCCGGTCATTTTATGCGCTATCATCGAAAAACCAAGGGATTAAATTATAGGTATGCCGGTCTTGCGGGAGATGGATTTTTGGAAACTGAAGTAGGCGCTTCGATAAGTCAGGGAAAATTTTCCCGACAACAATTAGCCACCACGGAGGGAAATCAAGGACCATACCGACTAAGTGGATCCGAGGGTGAGCGCTTCATCATTATTCTGGCAGGAACAGAATCCGTTTTTCTCGACGGCAGAAGACTAACTAGAGGTTTTGAGGACGATTATATTATAGACTACAATTCAGCCGAGATTACTTTTACCCACAACACAATGATTACCAAGGATAGCAGGATAATCGTTGAATTTGAGTTTATTGACCAAAGCTACAGCAGGACCACAGTAGCTGCCAATTCCCGCTATACATTGGAAAACACCGAGTTCTACTTTCAGTTTTTCAATGAACAGGATAGCAGATCACCGGGTGGTCTTCTAGATTTGAGCAGAGAAGATATTGCAGTCCTTGAAGCAGCAGGTGATCAAACTGACCAATTGTTTACCGAAACCATAAAAGCCGTGGATGACGAAACGGATGATGCAGCCGTCCGATACAGACAGCTTGATTTTCCATGGCAAATAGAGGGAAGGGACACTACTTTCCAAATTCTGGAAGTGTCCACTGACAGCGAGCTCAATCTCGTGACTGCAAGATTTTCGGATTTGGGTCAGGGAAACGGTAATTACATTAGAAAAACAGACGGCAGAAACGGGCGGGTTTATGAATTTGTCCCACCGGACTCCATCACCGGGCAGATGAATGGCCGATTTGAGCCGGTCAGGCGTTTGACTCCTCCTCAAAAACAGCAAATGACGAGCATTGGAGTAACCCATCAGTTCACCAAAAAAACTGCTGCCGGGGTGGAGTTGAATATCAGCAATTTTGACAACAACCGGTTCTCAATCCTCGATAACGAAGACAATACCGGTCTTGCCGGTCGTATCTTTTTGAACACCTCAAAAGACTTTGGTCAGGATAGTTTACCATGGCAGGTTTTTCACAATCTCAATTATGAATTTATCAACCGAAATCACAATATCCTCAACCCTTACAGAGAAGCTGAATTTGAAAGGGACTGGAATTACTTTAGGGAAGACAGACACGATGAACACCTTTTGCACGCTACTTTAGGAGTGTCAAAAGGCGAGCAATTTAAATCCTCTTATCAATTCTCAGGTTTGTTCAGGGGACCGGAATATTCCGGTACAAGAAATCGTGCAGAATTGTACTGGCAATTTGAAAAAATGGAAGTAGCCCTAAGGGGCAACTGGCTAAAAACAGAAAATATATTTAATAAAACAACCTTTTCCAGGCCGGAAATCAGGGTGAGTAGAGAATTAGATTTTATTTCGGGTGGAAAAATAGGTTACGTTTTTCAGGAGGAGGACAATCGATTTTTTGAATCGGACTCAGATTCATTACTGAATGCGAGTTTCAGATTTGTCTCCCATAAGATATTCCTGGAACAAAATACCGGGACTGGTCTTGGATGGCATGCGAGCTATACGCATCGCTCAGATGAATTGCCCAATGATGGAGAATTGGAAAAAGCCAGTAATGCACAAAACTGGAGACTAAGTGGTAATTATCAAATCACTGAAAATCACTTTCTTCAACTGACGGCTGAAACCAGAAATCTGGATGTTACGGGATTTGGGGCTGAGCAATTGCAGGCAAGGAGAACATACATAGGAAGGGCAGAATACAGAGGGAATTTTCTAAATGGCGCCATAAATTTTGGTAACGTATATGAAACCAGTTCGGGTCAGGAACCCAAAGTGGAATTTGAATACAGAGAGGTACCTCCCGGCGAAGGGCAATATACCTGGATTGACCTCAATGGTGATGGCATTCAGCAGATCAATGAATTTTTCCTTACACCCAATCCGGAAGAAAGGACTTTTATCCGCTTACCTATTGTCACCGATGAGTTTGTGAGTGTGAACTCGGTTTCTATCAATCAAAACCTGAATTTTGATCCGCGCAGACTGGAATTAGGGAATACTGCAGCCGCTGACTTTTTGAGAAAATTCGCGACCAACTCTACTCTTAGGGTTCAGCGAAGAACGCAAATTGAAGAAAGATCGACAGAACTCAATCCGTGGAAGTTCAACACCAGAGACAGCAGTCTCGTGGCATTCAATCTAGCGAGCCGTCATACTTTGTTTTTTAACAGAGGCAACCCAAGCTACGACATTCAGTTTTCCATACAAAACAACACGGTAACCAACGAACAAATCACCGGAAATGAAACCCGTGCGAACAGAGAACAAACCATCAGAGGAAGATGGAATATTGAAAGACAACTGGCCACCATTTTTCAGGTCAAATTCTCACAAAACGAGGGAATTTCGGAAGCTTTTCAGAATAATAATTTTTCCCTGGACGGCAGAGAATACAGGGCTGAGTTGTCCTACATTTTTTCTCAATCGTTTTCGGGTAAATTCTGGTATAGCTATGAAAGCAAAAGTAATTCTGAGGAATTGGGAAATGAGGAGGGGCGCTTTCACGAGTTGAGTACAGAGTGGTCTTTCCGTGAGCAACAAACCTCTTCAATTTTCCAATTGCGTTTAAGCTATAATAAGGTGAGCACTGAGGGTTCATTGAACACTCCTGCCGCTATTTTGATGCTGAATGGTTTAAGTCCGGGTAACAATCTGAGGATTACTGCAAATCTGGAACGAAGATTAACTGACAATCTGAGACTAAGTCTGCAATACACGGGGCGAAAGCCTGGTACGAGTCCATTTGTGCACACCGGTGGGGTTACTGCTACAGCGGCGTTCTGATAATCTGGCTCTTGATTTAGTGCAATTTGCTTAGTGACTGGTCATCAAACTTGAATCATATGAACTCAAATTAGGCGACCTCGAATTAAACTGTGTCGAACAAAGCCTCGTTTGTATAATGGTGGAAGAGTTTGTCTCAAGTCTATTTGAAGGTCAAGTCAGGTTTTTTTATCTTTTAAACACCTTTGGTGAAAAAAGTAATTCTAATTACCTAGCTCAATTATCATTGCGAAGTAAAATTCTTTCCCAATGCACTGCCTGCCCATCTAGTAGTAACTTAGGAAGGGACAACTAAAATGGTGAGCAAGTAGAAAAATTTCCTGAAGAGGCTCTTTTTTTATCGCAATAATAAAACGAAGTGTAAGGGGGCATTCTAAGAACTTTTTACTTGCACCAGGATTTATTTAGAGTCTTAGAGGAAAATTGAATAGCTCGATCTATTTATTTAAATTAGCCACTGAATAT
>SLKL01000375.1 GCA_007134625.1 Saprospiraceae bacterium | reverse complement strand
TGCTAAAAATACCAATTATGAAAAATCTGCTTTTCTTGTTTGCCGCTCTTGCATTTCTGAGCTCTTGTTCCCCACAGCTTTCTGTTTATACCAAGGAACTCCATGAATCACTTTCTCTTTCTGATGATGAAATGAGAAAAGTGCAATTTTATTTATCCAGAGGAATTGTGCTGGAACGCGCATATGACCTCGAAGAAGCGCAGATTAAGGACGGTCGCATTACCATTAGTCGCGAAAATGAGTTGGAGAAAATAAGAATTCCCGCAAATACTCCCGGAGTTGCTGTTTTTTCTCCTGATGGTAGTCGTCTAGCCATTAGTTTTGATGCGCATTCTGATGAAGAATTCCTGATGTTCGGACCCAATCCAAGAAAAGGTAACCGCTATACGCTTTTTGCTTCTGAGTGGGGTAGGGACTCAGGTGTTGTCACCTACGGAGGAAGACAATACAGAACCCAATCCGGCGCTCAATTGGCTAACTTAATGGTAGAGCTAAGAGCATTAAACAGACAAAAAGTTGATTCCAGAACGGTCAGAGGGAGAAGACCATAATAGTTTTTTATTTTTATATGGAATACCGAATCCATCAACTTCGTATGGATCGGATATGGATTTTATAATAAATTGAATATCGAACGCCGATTAACGATTGGAGATTTAAGAAGTGTTGGGATGAAATAAAGATTTTAATTAAAGTCTGGAATATACAATAATTAAGCAGCAATAATATCTAAAATCGCATATCGGCGTTCGTTAATCGGTGTTCAATTTAAAAGTATAGCACAACAACCAACCCCAAAGCAAGTTTTTCGATAAAAATGTTCTCTGACGAACGTAATAAGATCTAAGTTACCAAAGGACTATCTAAACAGATCAGTAAACTCAAATCGATTTCCGTCAAAAAGTCCCTTGTCGCTGAGTTTTAGGGAAGGAATAACCAAAAGTGCCATAAACGACAAAGTCATGAATGGCGCACTAAGGGTAGAGCCAAGTTCAGTTTTTACCAGATGATCAATTTTCTTGTAAGCTTCTGCCACTATTTCAGCTTTTTCGGCAGCCAATAGCCCTGCGATGGGTAGAGGTAATGCTTCCATTTTACCCGAATTATTCAAGGCGCAAATACCGCCTTTTGTCCGTATTAATTCATTGACCACCTTGCAGATATTTTCCGGGCTTGTTCCCACGGCAATGATATTGTGACAGTCGTGGGCTACCGTTGATGCTATGGCTCCCTCTTTTATACCAAAGCCATGAATTAATGCATTAGCAACAGGAGCATCTGAGTAGCGGTTGACCACACTGATGAACAGTATGTCCTTTTCTGTATCTGCTTGTATATTGCCGTCTTTTTCCTGAATATCCACCACAATAGATTCTGTGATGAGTGCGCCATCGATAGCTTTAATTATTCGAGCTTTATTTCCTTTTGCAGGCAGTTCAAAATCCTCTACTCTTTTCAAAGAAACATTAAAGTGGTTGATTTTTTCAAATGGTACTGACTTCAGGGCAGATGCGCCGTTTTCAGCTATTTTTTCCCCATTGATCCAGCAATCCAGAACTCTAAAGGAATCGGGGTGATCAATAATAATAAAGTCTGCAGGGTCTCCGACCTTAAGCATTCCGCAACTCAGATTATAGTGTTCTTTGGGATTCAGACTGGCAGCCTTCAATAGATCAAATAGAGCGTATCCCTTTTTCAGTCCCCTTCGAATCAGTTCATCAATATGTGAGATAATGAGTTCATCGGGATGCTTATCATCCGAGCAGAACATAATGGATTTCGGGTAGTCTGCAATAAGCGGGATTAGGGCTTCAAAGTTTTTAGCGGCGCTACCTTCACGGATGGCAATTTTCATCCCTAACTGTATTTTCTCCAAAGCTTCTTCGTAGGTCGTACATTCGTGATCCGTACTTATACCTGTCTGTATGTACTTTTTGGCATCTTCACCCCTTAAGCCGGGAGCGTGTCCATCCACAGGCAATCCCAAATCCAGGGCTGCTTTTATTTTTGCCATCACCTCGGAATCCTCAAACAGGACGCCAGGGAAATTCATCATTTCCGCCAGATAAGAAATTTCAGGCCATTGCAGGATTTCCTTAATTTCTTTACTGTCAATAGTGGCTCCGGCTGTTTCAAAAGTAGTTGCGGGTACACAGGAAGGAGCTCCAAAGTGAAATTTCAATGGGGAATTCTTTGCATTTTCGATCATATATCTGACCCCCTCAGCCCCAAGTACATTAGCGATCTCATGAGGGTCTGAAACCGTCGCCACAGTGCCGTGTCGCACGGCAAGTCTTGCAAATTCGACAGGAGTAAGCATGCTGCTTTCAATGTGTACATGGGCATCCACAAGGCCCGGTGCAATGTATCGATCATAGCTTCCTTGAGTCTCCCGAATTTCAATAATTTTCCCGTTTGAGATTTTTATTTCAGCGGGATAAATCCTTGACTGGTGGATATCTATAAGATTACCTTCTATCGAATTTGTCATTATAAAGTGGTTATTTTCTGAAAAAACTTTAAATTTACCCAATAATAAGAATAATCACCTTATGCAGGAATTTTTAGAGACGGAAATATTTTTTTTAGCGGGCAGTGATGTTCAATTGGGACAATTGATCTACTTCATCTTTCTGTTTGCAGTGCTTACAACCATTCTGTTGGTTTCATTCAGACTGGGGGATAAGTGGTTTGAAAAAAAAGGTCTAATGAGTTGGGAGTCGAGGCGCCCCATCAAAAGAGAGGTCTTTTATATGTACATACTGTCTCTGATTTGGGCGTTTTTGGTAAGCTTTGATCTGGATGTGATATTGGTACCCTCTGAACAGATAAATATTACGGTCGCTTTGGTTATTCAAGCTGCAATCTTTGTTTTCTCTGCCCGGATATTGGATAAAATTCTTAATAAAATACTCATTGATAGATACGAAGAAAATTTAAAGTTGAGCCGAACTCAGCGAAAACCTATCGGTCTCAAATCAAAACCTGATGGGGGAACCAGAACGCTGCAACGGGTAGTAATTACTTTTGTACTTTTGATATTAATACAGACATTTAATCTCGATTTTAAGTTATTTGAAATACCGACGGGAGAAAGAGCAGCCGATATCGTATTCAGAATTTCCCATCTTATCATTATCTTTTTGATTTTTTTCGTTGCGAGGTTGGCATCCTGGATTCTCACACAATTTGTTCTCACACAGTATTACCGCAATAAGGATTTGAATCCTGGTCTGCAGTTTGCCATCAATCAGATACTTACCTATTTTATTTACGTAATCGCTATTTTTCTGATCATTGAACAATTGGGTATTCAATTTACCCTCTTGCTCGGTGGACTCGCAGCTTTATTAGTTGGTATTGGTCTCGGTGTTCAGCAGACTTTTAACGACCTTGTTTCTGGAATTATATTGCTGTTTGAGCGTTCCATAGAAGTTGGAGATGTAATTGAATTGGATGGTATTGTAGGCGCTGTAGAAAAAATTGGTGTGCGTACTTCCCTTGTGGAAACAAGGGATAATATTATGATCATCGTACCCAATTCACAATTGATCAGTGATCGGGTCATCAATTGGAGTCACTTTGATGATAAAGCCAGGTTTCAGATTAAAATTGGGGTAGCCTATGGCTCAGATACCCGTCTAGTTGAAAAGATACTATTAGAGGTAGCTCGCCAGCATCCCATGGTGCTATCAAGCCCTTCGCCAACAGTTCAATTCAGAGACTTTGGCGATTCTTCCCTTGATTTTATCCTTTTCTTCTGGTCGAAGGAATACATTTTAATTGAAAAAATCAAAAGTGAGATCAGGTACGAGATCGATGCAGAATTCAGGAAGAATAAAGTATCTATTCCATTTCCGCAACGCGATTTGTGGCTGAGGAATCCGGAGGATTTGAGGGGTAATACTTCAAGTTAATATTAGAAGTCAAGCCTAAGAATATTGACCTTATGGTAAAAATTTAAACACGATAAAATGAATAATAAAACGATCTTTTTCCTTTTTGTGGGAATTTTGATAATGGGTAGTTGTGCTTTTGGACAGCAGATAAATCTACTCGATGAGAATAAAGAATTAAAGAAATTCATTCCTGAGATCTTTGAGGAACGAAG
>SLKL01000065.1 GCA_007134625.1 Saprospiraceae bacterium | reverse complement strand
CAGTACCCGGTTCATATCTGTCTGTTCCTAGGGTGCCTGCACTATTTGCTCTGTCCTGAGCCAGCGAGTGCCAATGTGCTAGAGAATCTCTGTTGTCTAACAACCACTGCTCGGCAGCTTCCCTGTCAAAAGATGAAAATGGGGGCGTTGGGATGATCTCCAGCTTGGGATAACCCTCTCTTTCCATCCATCTTCGCGGACCATTGGATCCTGTCCAGAAATTGGAATAATCTCTGCTCCATTCCTGATGCGTTTTCGCTCTAGTTTGCAATCTAAGTGCTGTAAAATAGGGGTCATAGGAATCTCCCGCATCCGTTACTGTCGCATAAGCCCGGATGAAATATTGGTTTCGTTTACTGAAATCCAGAACGGACTGGAAAAACTGAATATTTTTTAGACTAAATCGGTTATCACCCTGATAAACAGTGGTTCCTGTGCTGTAGCTCGTGGACCATTTCAGCTCAGGCGATTCCAGTTCAGCGGATGGATTGGTCCTGAAATACAGGGCAAAATTGGCTTTAAAGTTTCTGGTGTCGTAATCTACGAGATCTTCTTCTTTGTACCCTTTTCTGTGCCACTGCCCAAGCCCGGCAAAAGGTGAGGATAATTGAGCTCTGGTAAGATCCATATTAGATCTGTATTCATCTCCGTAAATATTGACTGCATCGAATCCTCCGGGATTGGTCTCATCGACAAGTGAACCAAAAACGGGATCGTAATTATCAGCCACCCAATCATTTGCCCGCATTCCGGAGAAGTTAAGCTTATAAGCCAGATAATAATCACCGTCGCTGTTTTTGAATGCATCAGCCCATCTGATGGAAGCTTCGAGTAAGTCTCTTTCTCCCGCTTTCACCATTGCACTTAGACCGCGGTGCATAAAAGCATTTTTTGTCTCCATACTAATCACTCCATTAAAGGCATTTGGACCATAAAAGGCTGAACTTGCTCCATGAATTACCTCTACTCTTTGAAGATCTAATTCCGAACTGCCCAAAAAATTACCAAGAGAAAAATTCAAGCCAGGTGCCTGATTGTCCACCCCATCTATGATTTGTAGTGAACGTACCGGACTCGTACTGTTAAAACCCCGCGTGTTGATAATTGTAAAACCCAGACTTGCCGTAGTCATATCCACTCCTTTAAGTGCCCCAAGTCCCTCGTAAAAGTTTGATGCCGGAGTTTGTCTTATTCCTATAGCATCCAAAGACTCTACTGTTAATGGAGCTTCTCGCTGTCTATCCAGAATTCTGCTACCCCTTACTTCTACTGTTTCAAATACAGCTCCATCTTCATCCAGAAAAATTCTCAAAGGTGTATTGTCTGTTACCTCTATTTCAGTACGTTGATATCCTATATAAGAAACTTCTATGGTTATGGGAAAATCTTGTGAAGTAGTGATGGTAAAAGCACCATCCCAATCTGTAACTGCGCCTGAGGAGGTCCCTTTAATAATCACATTGGCTCCAATAAGTGTAGTTCCGTCAGCATTACTAAAAACCGTACCCCTGATGGTATTCTGACTCTGAAGCTGCATTGCAAAGGCAGAGTTGAAAATTAAGAGGAAAAAGATTATAAAAAACTTGTAAACATTCTTCATTTGCAAGCGGTTAGTTTTTCTTAATGTACATTTTTTAGCGTAAAAAGTGCAACAGAGGAATCTATCAAATCAGGGTCACATAATGAAAAAAAATCACACTAAGATAACAGGCTTTTTTAAACTAAGAATTTTTTCATCGATTTTTATCTGTTTTTTTCTTGCTTCCAGCTTAATTGGACAATCTGCGGTCGTTAAGGGAAAAGTTATAGATGCAAGCAATCGGGAGCCGGTTATGTTTGCCAATTTATTGCTAAGCCCGATTGAAAGAGGGGCAATCACAGACCTCGATGGTAATTTTGAAATTGGCGGTCTTGAATCCGGTACTTATGACTTGAGAATTTCTTTTGTAGGATACCGAACAAAAATTCTTTCTGAGATACAGCTTTCATCAACGCGTCCTCTGGAATTGGTCATTGAATTAGAACCTCAGGACACTGAATTAGAAGAGGTAGTCGTTCGTGCTTCACCATTCAGACGAACGGAAGAAAGCCCCTTGTCTCTTAGGAATATTGGAGTAGCTGAGATCAAACGAAGCCCAGGCGGGAACAGAGATATATCCCGTGTTATTCAAACTTTGCCCGGAGTAACAGCACCTTCGACTTTTCGGAATGATTTGATCATCCGCGGGGGAGCACCCAATGAAAACCGATTTTTTCTGGATGACATAGAAGTCCCCAATATCAATCACTTTGCCACTCAGGGTGCGACCGGGGGTCCTGCAAGTATTATTAATGTGGACTTCATACGCGAGGTGGACTTTTATTCAAGTGCTTTCCCAGCCAATAGAGGGAATGCATTGAGCTCAGTTTTTGGTTTTCGCCTACTCAATGGTAGAAGTGATCGATTGGGGGGGCAAATGACGGTTGGTGCCTCAGATTTAGGAATTTCTCTTGAAGGGCCACTTTCTGAAAGAACTACCTTTATAGCCTCCGCGAGAAGATCTTATCTGCAGTTTTTGTTCGAGGTATTGGAGCTGCCCTTTTTACCAATATACAACGACTTTCAGGTAAAAGTAACCCACCGGTTTGAATCGGGTGATGAATTGTATTTTTCAGGTATTGGTGCCATAGATAACTTTGAGTTGAACCTGGATGCTAACGATACTGAGGAAAAGCAGTTTCTTCTCGACAATTTACCTGTAAATGAACAATGGACTTATACCAATGGGCTGGTTTATCGGCATTTCAGGGACAATGGTTCCATGATTTTTGTCCTGAGCAGAAATATGCTCAATAACGAAGCGACCAAATATCAAAACAATACTGAATTGGAAGACGATCTTATCCTCAGTTATCAATCTCAGGAAATCGAGAATAAATTTCGTTTTGAGCATAACTTCAGAAGTGGTGACTATAGAGTAATCTATGGGGTAGGGGCGGAATATATAAGGTATAACAATTCTACTTTCAACAGAATTTTTACTCCTGCCGGTGCTGAGGACATTGATTTTTTCTCCGAAATCGATTTTTTCAAATATTACACCTTTGGGCAGGTCAGTAAAACTTTTCTCAATGGCAAGCTGACCACCTCTCTGGGCTTGAGGATGGACGGTAATTCTTTTTCATCGGATTTTTCCAATCCATTGCAACACCTTTCTCCGCGTGCTGCCGTATCTTATTTTATATTGCCGGAACTGTCGATCAATGCTGCTGCTGGAATTTATTATCAACTTCCTCCCTACACCGTACTTGGTTACAGAGAAGATGATCGCTTAGTCAATAAAGAAAATGGGATTAGTTTTGTGCGATCGTCACACCTTAGCCTGGGTGCAGAATATTTGCTGGGAGAGCGTGCCCGCATTAGTGTAGAGGGTTACTATAAAAAATACGATAATTATCCGCTTTTGCTGAGAAATGGAGTATCTCTTGCCAATTTTGGAGGTGATTTTGGGGTAGTGGGTAACGAGCCTGCGACTTCTGACACAGAAGGCAGAACTTATGGAATAGAAGTATTGCTGCAGCAAAGATTAAGCAGGGGGTTTTACGGTATTGCGGCTTATACACTTGGGTTTAGTGAGTTTACTTCCCCTGCTGCAGGTGAGGGGTTCTTCCCGTCTGCATGGGATTCCCGACATATAGTTAGTCTAACAGGAGGAAAGCAATTCGGCAAAAACTGGGAGGTGGGTGTTAGGTGGCGTTTTCAGTCAGGATTGCCGGCGACACCTTTTGATGACAGGTCATCTCTTGTCCTCAGCTGGGATAGAAACGGTCGATCCCTGCAGGACTTTAGCAGAATAAACAGCCTCAGAAATGATGCTTTCAACCAGATAGATATCCGGGTTGACAAAAACTGGTCTTTTGAAAAATGGTCACTCAACCTCTATTTGGATGTACAAAACATCTTAGCTTCATCCATAAGCAACAGGGAATTAATTCTTGACAGACCGCTGGATGAAGATGGCAGACCCATTGGAAGCGGTCAAATCGTCAATCCCATGGATCCAATTTCGGAGCAGCGATACCTGCTGAAAGAGATAGATACGGGTAGCGGTACGCCATTGCCGACTATAGGGATTG
>SLKL01000234.1 GCA_007134625.1 Saprospiraceae bacterium | reverse complement strand
GTGTAATTTTTTTTCGGCTTAGCAATGAGAAGACTGAGTATCTTCTTTTCAAGATCAGTGTTTTTATTTGCTTTGCGTTTTTTAGAGGATTTCTTACTCAAAATAGTTCGTTGTTTTTACTGTAAAAGAAATTGATGGTGAAGGGGGATAGGGGAACTCATTGTTGGTTCTGCACAATACTACCATCACTTAATAACTCAATAACTGTAGAAATAGTTTCTTTATTGATCGAAGCATCTTCCGAGGTCTCTTCAATGCCACTAACTGTATGAATGAGCCAATCTTCATCAAAGTGGGCTGCAGTTCTAAGGATTTTGTCTCCAGCCATTACCATTCCCCCAATTATTTTGGACTGCAAGGCCTCTCCTTTTTCATTGAAAGTTATCAGATAAAATTGCTTTTTAGTCAGTTCTGCTACCCAGACAATAAGCGCATGGAACTTATGGGTATCTTTTAGCTTAAAACAGGGCACAAACTCCGTAAATTCATCTATGAATTCTGAGGGGAAAAATGTCCCAAGAAACTCATCTACCATGGCAGCAGGAATCGGATCATGACGGGTTGATATCTCTCTTTCTGTCTCATCCGTAACTGTCACAGGTAAATCTATCTCAGGAAACCTGCTGAGAAAATTGGTGAAGGATATTTTTTTCTTTTTTATCATGATGATCGTTGTGTATTGTTAAGGATTGAAAAAATGAACCTGAAGTGTTCGCTCACCCACCCCGGAGTGTTCGCTTACCCATTCTGGGGTGTTCGCTCAATCACATTGGGGTGAAAATCAATCTTTATAATGATTAAATTTACCACCCTAAATTTATTTAATAGACGTGTGGCTATGCTTTTCTAAAAGGCAATCGAGGGTATTTTTTAGTAAACTTATTATTAGGCTTATCCAAAACAACTCTATATATAGTTCTTTAGAACAAATATCAATTTCTCGACAAAACCCTTTTAACTGCAGCAACCACATCGCTGACATCGAGACCGTATTTCTTCATAAGGTCAACCGGTTTTCCACTTTCTCCAAAACTGTCATTAACTCCAACAATTTCGATAGGTGTGGGTTGTTTTCGACCTAAAAGAGAGGCTATAGATTCTCCAAGTCCTCCGGCTACCTGATGTTCCTCGGCGGTAACCACTTTTCCTGTTCGCGCTGCGGACTCCAATACGATTTCTTCATCCAAAGGCTTGATGGTATGGATATTAATGACTTCACAGCTAATGCCTTCTTTTTCCAATTCTTCAGCAGCTAAAAGGGAGTTCCAGACCAGGTGTCCGGTAGCGAAAATACTCACATCTTTACCGGGATTTAGTAAAATGCCTTTTCCTATCTCAAAGGGAATATTTTCCGGCATAAAAACAGGCCACCCCGGTCTTCCAAAACGAAGGTAAGCGGGCCCCTCATGATCAGCCAATGCTATGGTAGCAGCTTTGGTCTGCCTGTAATCGCAAGGATTGATTACCGTCATTCCGGGTAGCATCTTCATCATCCCAATATCTTCCAGAATCTGATGGGTTGCACCATCTTCTCCCAGTGTAATACCAGCATGAGAAGCACAAATCTTTACATTTTTATGAGAGTAAGCAATAGATTGCCTGATCTGGTCAAAAACTCTTCCAGTAGAGAAGTTCGCAAAAGTCCCTGTGAAAGGGATAAAGCCTCCGGTTGCAAGACCTGCCGCTACACCCATCATATTGGCTTCTGCCACCCCGCACTGGAAAAACCGTTGTGGATAGTGGTCAATAAATTTATTCATTTTCAAAGAGCCGGCGAGGTCAGCACAAAGTGCCACCACATTTTCATTTTTCTGTCCCAGTTCAAACAGCCCATCACCAAAACCATCACGAGTAGCCTTCTTTTCTGTATATTTCAGTAGTTCCTTTAACATTTCCGGAAAATTTTCAGTTTTTTAAAATTTTAATAGTCGCCTAAGGTTTCCTCAAGTTGAGCAAGTGCTTTTTCTGCCTGATCGTCATTGGGAGCAATCCCGTGCCATTTATGTGTCCCCTGCATGAAATCTACTCCATAACCCATATCGGTCTTCATCAGAATAACCACCGGCTTACCTTTGCCGGTTTCAGCCTTAGCTGCTCTTAAGCCTTTTACCACAGATTCCATAACATTCCCCTCCATTTCCAGTACTTTCCAACCAAAGGAAAGCCACTTTGCTCTCAGATCACCAAGTGAAATAACTTCATCATTGGGTCCGTCAATCTGCTGTCCGTTCCAATCTACAGTAACAATGAGGTTGTCCACCTGATGGTGCGCCGCAAACAATAATGCCTCCCAGATTTGTCCTTCCTGCAATTCTCCATCACCAGTCAAAGCATAGACAAATCGATTGTCTTTGTTCAATTTCTTAGAAAGTGCCAGACCTACTCCTACAGACAAACCCTGACCTAGTGAACCGGTAGCCACCCTGACTCCAGGCAGTCCCTCATGGGTTGCCGGATGCCCCTGCAATCTGCTGTTTATCTCGCGAAAAGTATTGAGTTCTTTCAGATCAAAGTAGCCGCTGCGTGCCAGTACTGAATAAAAAACGGGAGAAATATGCCCGTTGGAAAGGACAAATACATCTTCCTCTTTCCCATCCATCTTAAAATCCGGATTGTGCTGCATCTCACTGAAATAGAGTGCGGTAAAAAACTCTGTACAGCCCAGAGACCCTCCGGGGTGTCCGGATTGCGCTTTATGTACCATACGCACGATATCACGCCTCACCTGACTGGCTGTTTTTTTCAAATCTTCAATACTGGTCATTGGTTTTTGGTTTAATCAGAAAATCTAAAAATATGAAAATTCTATTTGAGGCTGCAAAGGTAAGGTTTATGTTGGTAATTATGTAGGTGTCCACTCTTAAAACAAATATCTATTTCCTCATTCTGTCTTTAGTTGACCATGTTTCCCTAATTTTTATAAAAAGAGGTTTCTAATAATGAGTGCGTCTTTGGCGTAAAATAACATATTATGTCGTTTTCTTTTTGATGAGTTAGCTGTTTTTATAGTTCTTATTGTTATCAGATATAGATTTATGAGTATTAAAGTTATCAAATTTGGAATACAACCCGCTGTAAATAGGCTGGCTTAATGGCTTATCGATTATGTTAAAAACCTTTAAACCATTACACCTTTAACTTTTAAACTTTTTCAGTTTTACACATTAAAACTTTTTCATCCCTTCGACTTTACTGATAGCTACGCGCTGGGCATCGCTTTTCAACTATCGAACTTTTTTTCTCGAAAAATAAATTCCACCTAATATAAGCAACATGCCGGCGAAGTGATACCAATTCAATAATTCCCCGTCAAGAACACCCCAAAAGAGTGCGAAGAGGGGTACGAGATAACTGACTGAGGAGGCAAAAACGGCATCTGTCATTTGGACAAGGCGAAAGAAAATCACTGAAGCAATGACTGTCCCAAAAATAGCAAGGAGGGCGAGATAACCGAGCGAAGCCCATGCCTGAGGATGCTCAGAAAGCACGGTAGTAAAATCAGTGAGAAACAACATAAAAAAAACGGGTACTCCCGTCAAACTAAAACTCACAGTGGCTATCAGGAAAGGAGAATAATTTTGAAAATAGAATTTGATGATATTAGAGTTGAGTGCGTAACAAATGGTAGCTGCTATGACCAGAAATCCGAAAAACCAATCCCCGTTTTCACTGCCGGCCGAACTAAGGGCTATCATTAGGATAGCACCAATAAGACCCATCAGCACTCCCAGAAACTTTCTTTTATTAAACAGTAATCCAAAAACCAATAATCCAAAAAAGTAGGTGGCCAATGGGGTAAATGAACTGAGGATGCCCGCCATACTGCTACTGATCCGAGTCTGAGCGAAGGCAAAAAATACAGCCGGAAGACCACTTCCGAGCAAGCCAACTGCAACAAGCTTCCACTTTTCCGCTGAGCTGAGTTTGAATATATAGTGGAATGCCAGTGGTAAGAAAGCTATGCCGGAAATACCGAAACGGAGCATTGCCACTTGGAGGGGAGAAAATGCTTCAAGCCCTTTTTTGATAAGAATATAGGAGGATCCCCAGGTCAGCCCGAGAAGGAACAGGAATAGAAATCCCAGTAATTGATCATTTTGTTTCAAGTATATAAAATTTTGGGGGAGCGATATTTTTATCACTC
>SLKL01000113.1 GCA_007134625.1 Saprospiraceae bacterium | reverse complement strand
CATATTCTACATCCGTGGAGTAAAAAATCCATTTATAACTCTCTTTATCACGTTTAAATAAATACACATCCTTCCTTTCCTCTTCACTAAGCCACCTAATAAGAGGTGGGTTATCGGGGTTTACGCTTAATTTCATATGATTATCTGAGTGAAATTCAATTTTTTGCGAAGCAATAGCATCCAGAAAGCCATCCTCCGTAATCATGGAAAAATCCCATCCGGCCCATTCACTGATTTCAGCTGCAGTTCTCAACCTCACATCAACCCCTCCACTAAAAAAATCACCATCTTCATTCAATAGAGTTCCTTCGTCCATAACCAATTGTAGCTGATCAGAAACCTGCACTATGGTTTTATCCTCCGGCATTTCAAAACTTGTCAATACGGGCTCCGGCCTTAATTCCTGCTTTAGCGCTTGTACATCCCCCACAAACTCAAAAGTACCATCGGGTACAAAGTAATCACTTTCTTTGACACATGAGGTCAATAAAAAAGCGAAGGTGATAATTACTATGAAGAAAATTCTGGTCATTTAAATTTTGTTTCTATGAACATTTACATGGGCAAAACTTACCTGGAATTAAACTTTCGACCTTAAGAGACCATGTAATTTATTTCCGTTGCCTAATAATTAGAATTTAAGAAAAAATTTATAAAACAGAGCGAAAAAAATCAGGACTAAAGACTATTTGAATATATACCTCAGTCCGGCTTGCACTCCAAAAATGAAATAATTTTGATTGAGCACATAGTTATCCAAAGTCAGCGGTTTGAGTTGATATTTCACCCTTGGTTCCACCAAAATAGAATATTGCGGACTGATTCGATAACCTACCCCAAAGCTTCCATTAAAACTGACCCCTAAACTACTCCTGAAAATATCGTTTCCGGACTCACTATTATTAATTACGAGCGTTTCACCATTTTCTGCAAAGATTTCTCCACTTTTCTCAAAGGCGATATTGAACATAAGGCCGACAGAAGTGCTAAATGTCCAATTTCCACTGTGAAACTCTGCGCCAACTAACAGAGGTATATCAATCATCTGATACCTGTTGTGTATTTCCCTTACCCTTGTACCCGACTCCACAATTGAAAGGGTATCAAAAACAAAGGTAGTATCCATAGGTGCATTGATTATGGTGTCAATTAAAACATTAACTACTCGACGATTTACTGCATCAGGGTCTTCCCATGTAAATTTTTCATTGATTTGATTGACCGCAATACCCGTTCTAAGCGCCAGACCATTTTGGAAAACAGCAGAGAATCGCGCCATCGCCCCAAAAGAAAATGAAGCAGATTCAGATTCGAGGCGCATATCAGCATATTCGCGATACTCTTCGCTTTTGGGTTCTATCAATTTATCGAAAAAGTCAGGTCCAGCCAATATATCGATTGCGAAAAATCTCAAGGGATACCTCGAGTCAAAACAGATGGGATTATTGGGGACGCGACAAACATTAAACTCATAATCCAATTTTGTTTCCGCTCCGGTTTTTTCAACAAGTCCACTCGTTTTACCGCTCAAGTAATTCAATAGTGCAAGTTCGGATAAAAATCCCTGCTCAGATGAAGCATGAAGTTCTTCCAGCGCCTCTGACTCAGAGCTTTCCAAGCCACGACCTAATTCTGCATCCAATTCGCTATCCAAAACAGCACTTAAACTTTCACCTCCAACTTGAGAAGTTTCCATACTCTGATTAAATTGAACGTCTTCTATCATTTGATCTCCCTCGAAAGCTTGCTGTTCTCCGACTGAAGGGGTGGAATAACCGCCCACGGAAACTGAAGTTGAGGACTCCGTATATGAAGATTCACCTGCGAAACTCTCCAAGGGTTCGTTTTCTCTTCCGGCATTCAGACCGGAGAGCTGCTCATCCCCGGCAGCGGATTCAAAAGTTGGCGTAAAAGTCTCGTCAGTCTTAGATTCCAGCTCCTGATGGGCTTCCAAATCTAAATCGAAAGTGGCAGATTGGGCGACATCATCCATCTCAGAATCTACAGTTGTAGTAATAAAGCCTGATTCCGGATTTTCACCTGCTGCAAAGGGCGTGAATTCATCATTTCCTGAATTAAGCACGCTTATCAATAAAGCAGAGAGTAAAAGCAGTATTAGCAAAAGCAGAAGTAGCCACTTGCGGTTAGCAATAGCTTTTCTACGGGCTGCAATACCTCCCCAAATATGAGCGGGTGGATTTACCTTATGCCGGTAAAGCCTTTCCCTAAATAATTGTTCGAATGTCCCTGAGTCCTTGCTCATTTTTTATTTTAAATCAAAATTAATTGCATTTTCTGCAATGCACTTTTAAGTACTTTTCGCGCTTTATAAAACTGCGTTCGGGAAGTACTTTCAGTAACTCCCAGCATTTCAGCTATTTCAGTATGCCTGTAGCCCTCAATCGCATGTAGGTTAAAAACCGTTTTATACCCATGCGGCAACTCATCAATCAAGTCCAGTAACTCCCTCTCCGATATTTTGCCTATAGCTTTACTCTCAAATCGCTCTTCTTTAACATCTTCGAGATTACTGAACTCGTTCTTATTTGAGCCTTTTTTAAAATACTTTATTGCTGTATTGACCATTATTCTTCTGCACCACCCCTCAAATGAACCTTCGTGCTTAAATGTGTGAAGCTTTGCATAAATCTTTATAAAGCCATCCTGCATAATGTCTTCTGCCTCCATTTGATTCCTAGCATACCTTAGACAAACTCCATAGAGAACAGGTGACAAGCGCTCATACAACAACTTCTCACAATCAGACTTTTTGTCTAAACAACCATCGATTAATTCTTGATCGGTCAATTTTCAATTGCTTCAAATTAGAGATACTTTGGACCACATTTACGTTGCCTAACGATAATAAAAACATCCCAAAATTAATAAAGTTCCTGAAATTCAATATGTTCCAAAGAAGAAAGACTAAGAATAAATGGGAAATGGGTGTTATGCAAACTCCATTGTTTGAGCAGGGCAGCACGCTAATTCCTCGTAAGAGAAAAGATGCTCCAAACCTCTATCCAGGAAATAGGATTTTATGACATCCTGCGGAAGGTCTGATGCAACCAAAGCGAAGTCACCGCCCCATGCACCAAGACTCTTTATTGTACCCTCAAAATCTTTAAAACTAGTATGCTGTAATCTTTCGAGCTTTAGTTCGCGATGAATGATCTCTTCACACTCATTTAGACATCGGGAAAAATCATTGAGATTAGAAGCATTAGAACAAGCCTTACTAATTTGACTCATGTCATCAATAACTCTGGAATTTATTTTTGTCTCAAAATTATTGAAGTGAGCAATAGCATCTGACGTAGATTGTTTTTTACCGAGATAAACAAAATGGAGCTGATCCTTAAACTCAGGATTAAAATCCAGATGATTAATACGAATTTCTTCCTCTGTTCTGGTAAAAAGCAAGGGACCATCAGCGGATGCACAAGCAATGTCATAACCCGATCCACCGAAAGTTCTCTCGTAAAGCTCATAAGGCTCCACATCAGCCCACTTTGCTATACAATAAACAAGCGAAGAGGACGTACCCAATCCCCAATCTTTAGAAAAATCCAGCTTTGTATTTATTTTAAACCCGTACCACTGTGATAAAAAATCAGAGTTGAGTTGTACTGCATGATTGAGGATATCACTTAATCTCTCAGCAATTTTCGGATTCGTCGATTTTTCAAACTTAAGATCAAAAAGCGAACATGCACCTGAGAACCATACCTCTCCATTCGAATCAAAGGATTTCCATTTGATATCAGAGCCTCTACCCTTCTTAACTTCAATGGATTGACCTTTTTTTACGGGAAGGGCAAAAGCAGTAGCTCCTTTAAGTACAAGGTACTCACCGGTTAGTAATAATTTCCCTTTTCCGTAGTGCGTTTCGATGGTTAGTATTATTTGTTAGGCAAAATTACTTACATATCTCAGAAAAAAAAATATTTAATTTTTTTCAAATAAAAGCGTTAAGGGCAAACTCGGGTTAAAAAAAAGACTACATGTCGGCAGTAGCCAACTGCAGCCCCAAATTTCACCTAAATGTACGATAATGAATACACCTTTTGAATGAAATAAGCAAAAGGAATTTTAGAAAAGTGAGCCTTGATTAAGTTTTTAAAACAAAAAAAGGCCATCCCCTTAATTGGGAATGACCTCCTTTGCT
>SLKL01000305.1 GCA_007134625.1 Saprospiraceae bacterium | reverse complement strand
TTCAATCAGGTTTTTTCCATATAGGTAGGCGACCCCATATTCTGTTACTACATAGTGAACGTGAGCACGAGTAGTTACCACTCCGGCACCTTGCTGAAGGAATGGGACTATTTTTGACCTGCCTTTTGCAGTAGTTGAAGCTAAGGCGATAATGGGTTTGCCACCTTCTGAGAGGGAAGCACCTCGTACAAAATCCATTTGACCACCGACACCGCTATATTGATAAGTACCCATTGAATCAGCACATACCTGACCTGTTAAGTCGATTTCTACTGCTGAATTAATGGAAATTACCTTGGGGTTGGTACAAATTACCTTGGCATCATTTACATATCCAATATCCAGGAAAACAACTTCTGGATTGTCATCAACAAAGTCGTATAGTTTTCTGGAGCCAACTGCAAAACCTGTTACTAATTTGCCGGGGTGTTTGCTTTTGAATTTGTTATTGATAACGCCTTTTTCGACCAATGGCAATACTCCATCTGAGAACATTTCTGTGTGAATGCCAAGATCTTTATGGTTGTTCAAACAGGACAGCACAGCATCCGGAATATTTCCTATTCCCATCTGCAATGTTGAGCCATCTTCTATTAATTCTGCACAGTATTTTCCTATGGTCATGGATACATCTGTTACCTTCTCAGAATAGTCCACTTCAGGCAGGTCTTCGGTGTGTTCAACCAAGGAATCAAATGCAGATACATGAATCAAACCATCTCCATGGGTTCTTGGCATTTTAGAGTTGACTTGAGCAATGACATATTTTGCACTTCTTACAGCAGCAAGAGCCACATCTACAGAGACACCAAGTGAGCAAAATCCATG
Organism: Saprospiraceae bacterium; assembly: GCA_007134625.1. Classification (GTDB taxonomy): domain Bacteria; phylum Bacteroidota; class Bacteroidia; order Chitinophagales; family Saprospiraceae; genus PWJY01. The sequence goes on along the minus strand of SLKL01000305.1, from coordinate 3,365 downwards.
CTTATCCGGAGGAGACACATGAACAATGGCAACATCAAGCGGAAGTATTTTTTTGGTAAAAAGTCTGGGTATTTCACTAAGGAAAACAGGAATATAGGCACCATGACGACTGTTCACAATTTTCCGGATATTAGCAGAAACAAACAGGGAGTTAATAAAGAAGGAATCACTAAAGCCCTCTTTTTCAAAAATACCATCTCCATAGGTACTTATCGCTACTAACTCTACGTCTTCCAGTTCTCCGGTCCTTTCTGTAAGTTTTCTCAATAGGTGGAGTGGTGTAGCGGCACTACCGTGAAGGAAAACTCTATTTCCGTTTTTTACACAATCCAATGCTTGCTCAGCTGTGGTGTAGTTAAAATCTTTTTTTCGAAACATATTTCAAATAAATAAAAATACAGCAAGAATCTAACATCTTGCTGTATTGGTAAAGTAAAAATTAATTTTGTTTATTGAACTATCCAGCCGCCATCGACTGCCAGTGCTTGGCCTGTTACAAAAGAGGCCTCATCTGAGCACAACCACAATACTGCGGTGGCTACTTCTTCGGGTTCACCCATTCGTCCCATAGGTTTTTTAGCAATAAAGGCTTGTTCAGCCTCTTTTTGTTTGCCGGTAAACCGATCGATCATAGGCGTTTTGATAACCCCGGGACAAACGGCATTCACTCTGATTCCTTTTTGAGCAGTTTCCAGAGCAGCTGTCTTAGTAATACCAACTACGGCATGTTTGGAGGCCACATATGGAGATAAATTCGGAAAACCTACAAGTCCGGCAATGGAAGCGCAATTTACTATAGATCCTCCTCCTTGTTCCAACATAATTTGTATTTGATACTTCATACAGGACCAAACTCCTTTAAGATTGACATTGATTGCTCTGTCCCAATCCTCCTCAAGTCCATCTTGTATTTCTGCCGGGACTCCCTCGATTCCCGCATTATTAAAAGCGTAATCAAGCCGACCATAGTGGTCCTTGGTTTTTTTCATTAAGGCTTCTACCTCAGTGATAGATCCAACATCACATTTGACAAAAATTCCTTCACCGCCTTCTTTTTTAATGGTGTCCAGCGTTTCAGAATCTTCGATAATGTCAGAAACTACAACTCTTGCGCCTTTTCGCGCAAAGGCAATAGCCGTAGCACGACCGATGCCAAATGAACCTCCTGTTACCAATGCTACTTTTCCTTCGAATGTTTTTTCCATGATTTATCTCTCTTTTTTGATTTACCGCAAAGTAATAAAAGTTGATGAGAAAAGGAAATGATCTTTATCAACCCTCAAAATGAGAAATGTCAATTCCGGGAAATTACCACTTGAATGAAAGGTCAATCTTTATTTCCGGATGAATTGAGAATGCTACCGGACAAGTTTTTGCTGCCCCTTCCAGTAGCTTCTTTTCTTTTGTTGAAAAGGTTTGACCGTTGTTCATGTCCATTGATATTTTGATCTCAGCAACTCTTCGTGGATTAGGAGCCATAATCTTAGTGACTTCAACTGAGCAGCCTTCAATAGAAAGACCTGCATCTCGCGCTTTTATTCCCATAATTGTCAGCATACAACTTGCCAAAGAGGTAGCCAAAAGATCGGTAGGAGAGAAAGCTTCGCCTTTCCCCTGATTATCGGTAGGTGCATCAGTTATTATTTCCTTTCCTGATTGCAGGTGAGTAGCAGCTGTTCTAAGTCCACCCTGATAAGTTACTTTTGATGTAGGCATATTTTTATTTTTTTGAGAGGGCAAATTCTCAACAAATGGATTGATTCTTCAATTTAAAGACCTTAGTCATAAATAACCTATTCTTCTTCCTGTCTTTTTTCCCGGGCTGCTTTTAACTTTTGATCTGATTTGTCATAGGCGATTATGATTTCTCTCACGAGACGGTGTCTGACCACATCATCTGCTGATAATCTAACTACGCCTATACCTTCAAGTGGTGACAATAAATCAATCGCTCTCGCCAATCCCGATTTTTGGCTAAAAGGGAGATCAATTTGAGAAAGGTCTCCTGTAATGATGCATTTAGCGGATGGCCCAAGTCTTGTTAAAAACATTTTAATTTGAGTGGTTGTAGCATTTTGTGCTTCATCCAGAATAATGAATGCATTGTCCAGGGTTCTTCCTCTCATAAATGCCAAAGGTGCTACCTCTATGATGCGATTATCCATAAAGTAGTTTAATTTCTCTACAGGTAGCATATCGTCTAAGGCATCGTATAGCGGGCGCAGATAGGGATCAACTTTATCTTTGAGGTCACCCGGTAAAAAACCAAGACTCTCACCTGCCTCAACAGCCGGTCTGGTGAGAATAATTTTCTTTACCAATCTGTTTTTCATAGCTCTTACTGCCATGGCAACAGCTGTGTAGGTTTTTCCTGTACCTGCAGGCCCGATGGCAAAAACCACATCGTTTATTTCTGAACTCTCCACCAGTTTCTTTTGATTTCTGGTTTTGGCTTTTATTGGCCTGCCATCTCTGCCATGGACAATGGTACTGGCACTGCCATTGGTCAGACGTGCACTTTGCATTTTTCCATTTCTCATCAATACGTCCTGCACTGTTTGCAAAGGCAATTCATTACTGTCCTTCAGAATCTTTACCATAGCCTCAATTCTGGCTTTGGCATCCTGGGTCAGTTTTTTTGCACCGGTAAGTTTCAATTGATTTCCTCTTGAAACAATTTTCAGCTCAGGGAAGGCATCTTTGAGTAAATTGAGCTTTACATTTTTTTCCCCGAAAAGATCAACGGGGTTTACGCCTTCAACATGGAGAACGATCTCACTAAATTCTTTTGGTCCGATAATAAACAGTTTTAGTTAGTACTTGAGTCCACTCCGAAAACCCCTTTCTATTACAAATTGCTGCAATCCCCAACTCGTTGGGGATAAATTTTTCGCTTATTTTCATAACGAAAAGAGTTTTCGGGGTGGACTCATAATTAGACAACCAAATTTATTAAAAATAAATTCACTACATATTACTCAGGCAATAATACGAAAAAGTTTAATATGTTTTTCTCCTACCTGTAATAATTTAAGGTTAAATTAAACAGTTTAACAATTAATCGGTTTGTAAGGCTTGCTTTAGCAATTCACCTGTAAAGGCTGAATTGTAAAAAAAGCCATAAATTTGATGTAAAATAAACAGCATGCCTGATATCACATTAACAACAGACTGGACAGACAAGGGGTATTCAGTAGGTATGCTGAAAGGAAGCCTGTTGAAGCGTTTTCCCCACATGCGAATCTACGACATCAGCCATTCGGTGGAGCCTTTTTCCATTAAGCAAGCTGCCTATATTCTGGAAAGCTGTTATAGATCATTCCCTTCTGGAACAGTACACCTCGTATGTGTTATGCCGCACTATT
>SLKL01000170.1 GCA_007134625.1 Saprospiraceae bacterium | reverse complement strand
TCCAAGATACTAAACAAATTTGTGACCCTTGGAATGCCAAAAAGTCGAAAGATCGCTTAATCCCAAAAGTTTGGGTTAGGGAACTTTTACTTCGGACTAACTGCCATGCAACAAAGTCATTTCAAACTACTCCTCCTCTTCCTCACTCTTTAAACTAAGCGTTTTCCGATTGTATTTTCCTTCGAGATCATCGCCATGTGTTTCCTTCCAAAGTGGAACTTTAGACAAGTAAGCGACGCGACCGAGAAGGTGTGCTCCAACGGGAGCGGTAATCAGTAGAAAAAAGATGATGGCCAAAGCTCTTGTGGTGATACCAAACTCACCAAAATAGAGGGCGGATGCAATTAAAATAAGTCCCACTCCCAGGGACCCCCCTTTGGTAGCAACAGAAACCCTGAGATAAAAGTCAGGCATTCTGACTATACCCAATGACGCCAGAAAAACGAATATTGCACCAATAGTACAGATAAGTGCGATAAGAAACTCAATCATGGTCGTCAAGATTTTTCTGCTTTAAGTAATAAGAAAATGAAATCGTACCCAGAAAAGCAATTAAAGCGAGTACCATAGCAATATCGAGGAATGCGGGCTGATCGCTGATGATACTGTAAACTACAATAATTCCAATACCCGAATTAATCATCAAATCAAGCGAAATGATCCGATCAGGTACTGAGGGACCTTTTACCAATCGATATAGCACAAAAATCAGGCTTATCGCGAGCAAAGGAAAAATTCCATATGTCAAATATTCATTCAGTTCCATTTCATATTTTTATTTCATTATTCTCAATAAGCGCCTTTCAAATCCATTTTTGATGTGGTCAATAAATTCTTTTTTATCAGTAACATACATAGCATGCACATAAAGCGTCTTCCTGTCATCTGAAACATCAAGGCTCAAAGTACCTGGGGTAAGCGTTATTAAATTAGCCAGAATAGTTATTCCCAAATCGCTTTTGATATCAAGCGGAACAGCCACAATAGCAGGCTTCATAAAGTAGTGGGGTGTGCTGACATCAAATGCTACCTGTAGGTTAGCTTTTATTAATTCAAACAAAAAGTAAAAAGTCAAGCTAATTATTCTCGGAACTAATTCAAAGTAGCTCTGATTCTTACTTCTTGCACTCACCGCCCACATTATCAAGTAACTCAGAACAAATCCAAAGAAAAAATTGACAAAAGTCGGCTCCCCGGTCACTGCCACCCAAATGATACTGAATAATATGTTGAGGAGAAAATGTCTTTGCATGCTTATTGGGTTTGAAGTATGGATTGAATATATAAGTCAGGATTCATTAGTTCTTCAGCAATTCTGTTGGCAATATCCAGCATCCAAAAGGCGCCAAATCCAAAGAACAAAGATACAACAGACAGCAATGCAATGGGAAAAACATAGGCAAAGCGCTGAATTTTAGATAATTGAGTAAAATGAATAAAATGCTTGACGTAATTTACGCTTTTTTGCTCGGACCATACAGCAGTGATCCAAAGTTTACCAATGGTCACAAGTGTAACAAAACTTCCCAGCAAAATGGCCCCAACAATAAAGTAATCAAAACCCTGTATTCCCCCTTCAATCAGTAATATTTTTGGCCAGAAGCCCGACAATGGTGGTATTCCTATTAGCGAAAAAAGTGGAATGGCAATGAGAAAACTGAGCTTTGGATAATGCTCATAAAGTCCCCCGATGAATTTGAATGTATGTGCCCCATTTATCCTGTAAAGCAATCCGCTGACCATGAAAATATTGGTCTTGATAATGATATCGTGGAATAAGTAGAACACAGCACCTGCAAGGGCGACTGTGCTAAAAATTCCCAGGCCTGCAATCATAAAACCTATGTGACAAACAATCAACCAACTGAATACTTTGCGAACATCTTTTTGAATAAATGCACCCATAGCTCCCATAATTAATGTCAATGCAGCAATGGCAGAAATAACAGTCCCCGCAAAACTATCCGGCAAAAAGAATAGCGAAAAAACCCTAATCAATGCATACACACCAACCTTAGTCAGCAATCCCCCAAAAATGGCAGAGATGGCAGACATTGGCGTATGGTAGGATGCGGGCAACCAGAAATACATCGGAAAAACAGCTGTTTTAATACCCAAACCCACAAAGAATAAAAGTGCAGCAATACTCACCAGGTCCTGATTCTCAACTTCCGGAATTTTCACAGCCAGGTCGGCGAGATTCAAGCTACCCGTCAGTCCATATACAAAAGCGATACTGGTAAGGAAGAGAGTGGATGCCACAAGGTTTAAGGTGACGTATTTCAGTGCTCCTTCCAGCTGCCTTCTACCACCACCTAAAGTTATCAGACCAAATGAAGCAATAATGATTAATTCAAACCACACATACAGGTTGAATAAATCTCCTGCAATAAAAGAACCTGAAATCCCCAGTAGGAGGAAGTGGTATATAGGAAAAAACACAAATAAGGCTCGCCTCCTACTCATGCTTCCCGCTGTAAAAATAGATACGGCAAGCCCAGACAGACCGGTGATAACGAGCATACTTGCACTGAACAAATCAAGCACAAAAGTGATGCCAAAAGGAGCCTGCCAATCCCCTCCCTGACTGACCATTATCCCATTTTCCTTAACATGAAAAAAGAGGATAAAACTCACTGCCAGAAAAATCACATTACCAATAATACTGCTAATTCGCTGATAGCTGGTCCTGCTCCAAAAGAACAAACTGACCACAGCAATTACAAGCTGAATGATAACGGGTAATATGAGTAGATTGTCCGTCATAAAGCTTCCTCCTCTTCTTTTATGCTATCAAAATCCTCTACTCCACCCTGAACGTATTCCCTCTGCAAAAGGACCATCGCAAAAGCCTGTAACCCAAAACTAATGACTATGGCAGTCAAAATGAGGGCCTGAGGGAGCGGATCCGCATACAATCCTGTCAACATGGTTTCATTCTCCCCTATTACCGGAGGATTTCCACGGGTGATACCTCCGAGTAAAAAGATCAGCAGATTCGAACCATTACCCAGTATTATCAAGCCGACAATTAATTTCACCAGTGATCGTCTGAGTACCAGATAGATACCCGCAGCATACATAAAACCTGTCAATAACGCTAAAACCGTTTCCATCAATTTTTCATATTTTCTTCAGCAATTGAAAAAATTACGGTTAGAGTTGCACCCACAACCACGAAATACACCCCAATATCAAAAAGAAGTGCAGTACCAATATTTCCAATTATTGGATAAGAGCCACTAAGCCACAAACCAGTCATTAAAGGCTGATTAAAAAACAGGGGTAAAATTGCAGCCATTGCAGAAAAGCTCACGCCCAGAGGAATTAATATACCGGGATGAAAACGAATAAACTGTTTTATCCTATCAATTCTATTGGCATAGCCATATACTACCAAAGCAATTGAAGCTATCAGACCTCCAATGAAACCTCCCCCGGGCAGATAGTGCCCCCTCAGTAACATAAACACCGAAAAGAGTAATATCAAGGGCATCAAATAGGTCGCCGCTGTTTTTAAAATCAATGTTGTCATGCCTTAATTCAATTTTTTTTAAGTGAGCCCACTCAATGATCAATCATTCATTTTTAATTTTATCAAACTAAATACTCCCAATCCTGCCACTGCCAATACAATAATCTCAACCAGTGTATCTGCACCTCTGAAGTCCACTAAAATCACATTTACAATATTTTTTCCCTTAGCGAGCAAATAAGCATTTTCAGCATAGAACTGACTGATTTCCCGGCCGGATTGCACCGCTACCACCTCAAGTGTAACCAGGGTTATGATCGCTCCGAAAATGCCGGAAATCAGGATGTCTTTTACATTTAACCTTCTGTCAACCTTATTGAGATACAAGGGTAAGTTACGAAGTAGCAGTACAAAAAGGACAACTGTAAGGGTGTCAATTGCAAATTGAGTCATAGCCAAATCAGGTGCACTGAAAAACAGGTACAACAAACACATGCCAAGACCTAACCCACCCAATGCAACTACTGAAACTATCCTTGAATCAGTGTATAGTGTCATCACAATAGAAAATACCATCATGAAAATAGTTGCTCCTTCAATGAAACGAATGGACGTACCCTCCACCGATTGAAACTCAATCCCAAATCCTGTGTACATCCGAAATACAATAAGGATAATTAAAAATGTCAGAATCACAGCGGTGTAATACCGCAGGTAGCCATTTT
>SLKL01000244.1 GCA_007134625.1 Saprospiraceae bacterium | reverse complement strand
TAAAGAGAACAATGGTCTTTATCTCTTTGTAATAGAGGGGTCCCTTGCTCTTGAGGATACCGAATTGAATGAAAGAGATGCAATGGGTATCTGGGAAACCAATGGGGAGGGGATTCAACTTAGGACAAATAAACCATCTCGGTTATTATTGATTGAGGTACCTATGGAGTTAATTGAAAATTGAAAATTGAAGATTGAAAATGTTTCTGAGTTCGTAAAGTGTGAAAGTGAAAAGTTTAAAGGGTTAAACTGAAAATGACAACTGGTTCATATTGACGCAGATTTGTCCCGCAAAGACAAGTAACTTTATGAATTTCTCGTCAGTAATCTCCATTCCATTTCGCCTTCTTACGAGACAGGCAACTTTATAAACTTTTGAACTTTAAACTATATACCGTAATAAATCATATCCTGATTTTTATTAACTTGCACTGTAAAGCAACATATTATGCGGTGTACTGTGGTTTTTATTTTTCTGCTGTTTTCTGGAATTGCATATGCTCAAACCTCTTTCCCATCTATAGGGGGTGAAGTTATTGACCGGGATAATCGACAGCCGTTGGCAGGTGCTACGGTATCGGTTACTGCTGATGATTATTTCAATGGAACGGTAACGGATGAGCGGGGCAGGTTCGAAATAAAAAATGTTCCACCGGGGCGTTACCGCATTGAGGTCTCCTATCTGGGATATGAAACAGAGCGTTTAAGTAATGTTCTGCATACGAGCGCAAGGGCTCTTTCTCTGGATGTATCCTTGCGAAGAACTTCAGTTCTAGCGGATGAAGTAGTAATCCGTCCTCTAAGTACAGACAGTGATCCAGGAAATGAGTTTTCACTACTTTCTTCCCGCTCTTTTACCGTTGAGGAGACTCAGCGGTATGCAGCCTCAGTGAACGATCCGGGTAGATTGGCAGTGGGTTTTCCAGGTGTGCAACCCCAAAGGGATACGCGAACGGATATCTTTGTGCGGGGAAATTCCGCATCAGGAGTGAGTTGGCGATTGATGGGTATTGATATTCCCAATCCCAACCATTTCGCCCGTATTGGTTCTTCGGGTGGAGGTATTTCCATTTTTTCTGCCTCCTTACTGGCAACTTCAGATTTTAGTAGCGGAGCTTTCCCGGCAGAGTACGGTAATGCGCTGGCAGGCGTTTTTGATATGCAATTCAGGAGAGGAGACATGTACAATAGACAATATACCTTCAGGGCAGGGATATTGGGTCTCGATTTTGCTGCTGAGGGTCCTATCAAAAAAGGAGAGAGCTCATATCTAGTTAATTACCGCTACTCTACTCTAGGTATTTTAAACGAACTGGGTATTCATCTCGTAGGACCTCGGATTTCCAATACCTTTCAGGATTTGTCTTTTATGACACATTTTTCACTGCCCGAAAGCAGGCATCAGTTTAGTATATGGGGTATAGGCGGTATCAGTAGAGAAAACGAAAGGGCAGAAGAAGATATTAATGACTGGAAAACCTATACAGATTATCAGACCTATGAGTTCAATACCAATATGGGTGCGATTGGCTTGAGACATACTTTTTCTATAGATGATCAGTCTTTTCTCACCAATTCCATTGCATTGATGGGACAGCAAATCGAGTTTCGCTACGATACCCTCAATACTGAGATGGATGCTTTTACTGTGGATGATCAGTTGCACCGAGATAACAGGCTTACATTGGCAAGTACTTATCACCGCTCCATAAATCCGGAGATCAGACTAAAAGCCGGGATTCATGCTTCGTTAATTTTTTATGATTTTTTCCGGGAGGAATATGAATTTGAATCGCGAAGTCAACAGACCATTATTGACGGCAGCGGGACAACAGAACTATTGGAAGCTTATGGTCAGTTAAGTTGGACACCAACAACGCGTTGGCAGTTGACAGCCGGTTTGAGATCGATGCATTTTACCCTGAACAATACCACCTCTCTTGAGCCCCGAATGGCAATCCGCTATCAAATCAGTTCACAGCAGCGCATAGGTCTAGCATATGGATTGCATGCTATGGCTTTGCCATTGGGTTCTTATTTTACCCGATCTCCAGAGTTGCCCGGGCAGCTTCCCAACCTCAATCTCGATTTGCTGAGAAGTCATCATTTAGTTTTTTCTTACAGTATAGACTTTGCAGAGGGTTGGCGCTTAGGTGCTGAGGCTTATCTGCAATTTTTGAGGAAAGTACCCGTAGTGGACGATCCCGATCGTACTTATTGGTATTTGAATGAAATTCAGAGTTTTGCAACAGGACCATTGGTTAGCGAAGGAAAAGGTATCAATCGAGGGGTTGACATTACCCTTGAACGGTTTTTCAGCCGCGGCATCTTTATGATTTTATCGGGTTCCATTTTCAAGTCCGAATCTGAGGCTCTTGACGGGAAAAGGCATAGTACTCAATTCAATTCGCGTTATGCGGGTACAGGAATGGGCGGCTATGAACTGGATTTGGGTGAAGGAAATTCATTGCAGTTCGGAGCTAAGGTAATTTACACTGCCGGCTTACCCATAACTCCTCTTTTGGAAAATGTCGAGTTCAATGATCGCAATCCACCGCTTGATGAGAGCCGTCCCTTTTCCATTCAGGTCGAGGACTACTTCAGGACGGATTTGCGTATAGCCTGGAGAAAAAACTACCCCGCTTCATCTTTCCTTTTGGCACTGGATATACAAAATGTAACTTCAAGAGAAAATGTCGATATTGTAAGAAGACAATACGACCCCGACCTGAACGAATGGGTTTATAATCGCCTTGCCGGTATTACTCCACTCATCAGTTTTCAGTTGGAGTTTTGATGAAAATTTAACAATCCGGCACTGTAATAACCAAAAAGTATAACCTACGGTCATTATAATAGCTGAAAGTTATAACTTACAGTCATTATAGTATTTTTTACTATCTTTGTAGTAAAAATGATTCATCGAAGCATTTCGCATAGAATAAAGGAAAAAATCAATAAGGGAAAAGCAATTGTGATTGTGGGAGCCCGTCAGGTTGGTAAAACCACTTTAATAAAGGAGATTTTAAATGGTGTGGACTATTTGTTCCTCGATGCAGATGATCCTTCTACAAGAAGTCTTTTACAAAGTCCTACCACGGAGCAATTGAGAACAATCTTAGGAGACTATAAATACGTTTTTTTGGACGAGGCTCAAAGGATACCGGGTATTGGATTAACACTTAAAATAATTACCGATCAATTTAAGGAGGTCCAACTATTGGTAAGTGGTTCGTCCTCTTTTGATTTGGGAAATGAGATAAATGAGCCCTTAACCGGCAGGAAGTGGGAATATGAATTATTCCCCATTTCATGGGAAGAATATGAGAAAAGCATAGGATTTATAAAATCAGAGCAGCAATTAGAAAACAGATTGCTATACGGCTTCTATCCCGAAGTAATCAACAATCAAGGTGATGAAAGGGAAACACTTAAAAATCTGGTAAGTAGTTATTTGTACAGAGATATACTTGCATTTTCTGACATCAGAAAACCTGAAGTACTGGATAAATTACTGCAAGCGCTGGCTTTACAGATGGGGAGTGAGGTAAATTACACTGAATTGGCCGGTTTGATAGGGATAAACAAGGCTACTGTGCAAAATTATATCGATATTTTAGAAAAGGGTTATGTCGTTTTCAGGTTAAACAGTTTTAGTAGAAACATCCGAAATGAAATCAAACACAACAAAAAAATATACTTTTGGGACAATGGTGTTCGGAACTTGATAATCGGGAATTTTTCTCAGCTTGACTTAAGACTTGATAAGGGATCCTTATGGGAAAATTTTCTATTATCGGAAAGGAGAAAGCAAAATGCGTATAAAAATACCTTTTCCAAAATGTATTTCTGGCGGACTAAACAGCAACAGGAGATAGACTATATTGAAGAAAGGGACGGAAAATTGACGGCTTTTGAATTCAAATGGAAACAAAAAAAGACCCGATTTCCCCAAAGTTTTGTGAATACCTATGGTGCTGATGGAATGGAAATCCATCGTGAAAATTTTCGGGAGTTCGTTGTGGCTTAAAATTAGGTTGTTAATAATTGGTAGTGGTGTCAGGTTATCTAAACTTTACTTTGAATAAAATGATCAAAATTCTAATTCCTTTAGTGTTAATTCTGGCTTTCTTTGGCTGTCGGAATTATGATAATCAAAGGTATATAGACCGGGAAAATCTAGCAATTGAGAGTATTATCCATC
>SLKL01000356.1 GCA_007134625.1 Saprospiraceae bacterium | reverse complement strand
TGGCGTTGATTCATCTGTTGTTGAAAAAGAACTGGAAATAGCCAAAGAGCAACTGATTAATGAAGGTAAGCCGCCCGAAATAGCTGAAAAAGCCGCCCAGGGTAAACTCCGCCGTTTTTATGAAGACCGTGTTCTACTGGAACAGAAATTTGTTAAAGACAACGGAATTACTGTTAATCAGTATCTTGAAAAAGAAAATGCACCGCTGGTGCGGTCTTTCCACCGGCTCCAGCTCGGAGATTCATAAACATATTTTGTTAAGAAAGCTGCCTTGATGGTAGCTTTTTTTTTGTCTGTTACTTGTGAAATCCGGTACATTCAGAACAGATAATCAAAACTAAATAAAACCAAAATATTTGATTTGTTATCCATTTGATTTATTGCATTTTGTGTATGTTTGTGCTAATTACTCTGTAAATACTTAGCAAATAACTTTTATTGATTATGGCTAAATTTAAGCATTCAGATATACGACTAGTCCAACCCACTTTTGACTCAAGATTAACCGACCTAGTAATTGAGTTAGACCATCTAAGAAAAAAGAAACTTGGTGGAACTCCTCATCCGCATGTTTTTTTTCAACTTAAGAGTATTTTTCAGACACTTGAGAGTATTGGTTCTGCAAGAATTGAAGGGAACAATACTACAATATCAGAATTTATTGAAACGAAACTTGAAGAAAGAGAATATGTTAATGAACAAATACAAGAAATTAGAAATATTGAGAAAAGTATAAATTACATCGAACAGGAATCTGAACAAATTCCAATAGGTAGATTTTTTATTAGTAATCTTCATCATATGATAGTTGATGGACTGACACCTCCACCAAAAGGTGAGGGTGATTCAAATCCAGGCACCTATCGAAATCATGCTGTGGAAATAAAAGGTGCATTACATAAGCCACCTGAAACTCAACAGCAAATCGATAGCTATATGCAAGAACTCTTTGATTTTGTAAATGAGGAATCTTCGCCCAAATATGATTTAATAAAAATGGCAATAGCTCACCATCGTTTTATGTGGATTCACCCATTTGGAAATGGAAATGGTCGAGTGGGTAGACTATTTACTTATGCGTTACTTGTTAAAGCTGGATTTAATGTTCATGTTGGGAGAATTTTAAATCCAACAGCAATTTTTTGTAATGATAGAGACCAATACTATAAATTTCTTTCAGGTGCGGATACAGATAGCGATGAAGGATTAATTGACTGGTGTACTTATGTTTTAGAAGGTTTAAAAGCTGAAATAGATAAAATTGATATGTTGCTTGATTATCAATATTTGAAAGACTCAATTCTTATTCCTGCTTTAGATTACTCAAAAACAATGAAATATATTGATAATAGAGAATATAAGATTCTTAAAGTAACAGTTGAGAAACAAGTTGTACAAAATTCCGATATCCAAGAGGTTCTAAAGGAGAATCATATGACTTCTATTTCAAGATTCATCAGGGATTTGAAAGAAAAAAAGATGATTGCTAGTGAAAAGGATAATGTCAGAAAATACCATATAAACTTTACAAACAATTTTTTGATTAGAAGTGTCATAAAAAAACTAGAGGAAGAAGGATTTATTCCAATGAAAACCAATGAATAATACCCAGCTCACAACAGCGCATTTGATGGCTAGTCTATTTAATGTAAATGGTCCTGCCATAGTAAAACACATTCAGAATATTTATAAATCAGGAGAGTTAGAGAAAGTTTCAAGCTGTTCCATTATGGAACAGCTTGCTGCAGAAGAGGTAGAAAAAAGCAAAGAAGACATCACAATAATTATTAGGTTACTAGCAAGTATTGTTAAAACTACTAAAAATAAATTAGGCCGATAATCATCATTCATTTTCCATTTTCAATTAAAAAAATGACTACGCAGCCCGAACAAATATTAGAAAACAACCTCATTATTCAGCTTAAAAAGTTGGGGTATAAAGGAGTGGTCATTCGTGATGAGGCTGACTTATTGGAAAATCTTAAAAGCCAATTAGAGAAACACAATAAGGTTAAGCTCAGTGAGAACGATTTTAAGCAAATACTCAACTACATCAACAAAGGCAATGTATTTGAGCGGGCTAAAATATTGCGCGACCGTGTGCCCTATACCAATGATCAAGGCGATACCAAAACAGTTGAACTCATCAACCAAATCCATTGGTGCCAAAATGAGTTTCAGGTAACGCAGCAAATCGCCATGGAAGGTACGCACAAAAACCGCTATGACGTAACCATTCTCATCAACGGTTTGCCATTGGTTCAGATTGAATTGAAACGAAGAGGTTTAGAACTCAAAGAAGCATTTAACCAAACCAATCGCTACGAAAGACATTCGTATTGGGCAGGTCATGGTTTGTTTCAGTTTGTACAGATTTTTGTCATCAGCAATGGCGTCAATACCAAGTATTACGCCAACGCACCCTTAAAAGCCCGCTCTTTCAAACAAACCTTTTATTGGGCGGATGAAAAGAACCGATTAATAACCCAGTTAGCGGCATTTTCAGACGTGTTTTTAGAGCCTTGCCACATTTCTAAAATGATAAGCAAATATACCGTTCTCAACGAATCGCAAAAAATTCTGATGGTGCTACGACCTTATCAGTTTTATGCTGTTGAAAATATCGTTGAGCGGGTAAAAACCACCACCAAATACGGCTACATTTGGCATACCACAGGTTCCGGAAAAACCTTGACTTCCTTTAAAGCTGCTCAAATTCTCACCAATCTAAAAGAAGTTTATAAAGTGGTTTTTGTGGTGGATAGAAGGGATTTGGATTACCAAACTACCAAGGAGTTTAATGCATTTAGCAAAGGAAGTATTGATAGTACCAACAACACCAATACCTTAGTCAAGCAACTAACGGGGGATAACAAACTCATTGTTACTACCATTCAAAAACTGAATACGGCTATCAGCAAAACACGATACCTGGGTAAAATGGAAACTTTGAGGAAAGAACGCATCGTTTTCATTTTTGATGAGTGCCATAGAAGTCAGTTTGGAAAAACACATGAAGACATCAAGCGTTTTTTTGAAAATTGCCAGATGTTTGGTTTTACAGGCACGCCTATTTTTGAGCAAAATGCTGGAACAAACGAATATGGCAAACGCACAACTAAAATGCTTTTTGGCGATTGCTTGCACAAATACGTGATTACAGATGCCATCAGAGACGGAAACGTTTTAAAGTTTTCAGTGGAGTACATCAGAACTTTCAAAAAGAAAGACGATATCCTGGACATCGATGTAGAAGCCATTGACGAAGCGGAAGTAATGAATGCTCCCGAACGTCTGGAAAACATTACAGAATACATCATAGCGAACCACAACCGCAAAACCCATAGCCGGGAATTTACGGCCATTTTCTGCGTATCGAGTGTGCCTGTTTTAATTGAGTACTACAAACTGTTTTTGCAGAAAAAAGAAGAGGGCAAACACAATCTACGGTTGGCGACCATATTTTCTTATTCCGCCAATGAGGAAGACAAAGATGCCGTCGGTTTTTTAGACGATGAAGACTTCGAGATCGATCAGTCTTACAATTTTTCTTTAGCTGCGGAACCAAAAATCAAATACCATACCCAACATACAAGAGATGAATTAGAGGATTTTATAAAGCACTACAACAAACAATTCGGAACAAACTATACCAGTAAATATAATAAGTCTTACTACAATTATTACAACAATATAGCCAAGCGAGTAAAACACCGACAAATTGATGTTTTGATGGTGGTAAATATGTTCCTGACAGGATTTGACAGCAAGCATTTGAATACGCTTTATGTAGATAAAAACCTAAAATATCACGGATTGATTCAGGCGTATTCCAGAACAAACCGAATCCTGAATGAAGTCAAATCGAAGGGGAATATCGTTTGCTTTAGAAATTTGAAAGAGGCAACGGATGAAGCCATTACGCTTTTTTCAAACAAAAATGCTATTGATGAAATCATCATGCAGCCATATGAGGAGTATGTTGCTAAATTCAATCAGGCATTTATCGCTTTATTGCAGATTGCACCCACTGTAAATAGTGTCAATGATTTGCCTAGCGAAGAAGAAGAGTTGGCATTTATTCAGGCTTTTCGTGAATTGATGCGCTTGAAGAATGTACTAACAACTTTTACTGAATTCAAGTTTGAGGACTTGTCCATGACAGAGCAGTCTTTTGAGGATTACAAAAGCAAATACCTTGACTTGTACGACAAAGCCAAAGGTCA
>SLKL01000321.1 GCA_007134625.1 Saprospiraceae bacterium | reverse complement strand
GAAGTGCCTTGGGGTGATTATGTCAAGGCAGAATTTTATACCCGACTTATTCAGTTGAAAAAAGAAAACAATGCACTTTGGAATGCACCTTTTGGAGGTGGATTAACTTTTTACGATTCGCCCGACAACGTCCTTGTTTACAGCAGAGATGGTGACTTCAATACCGTTGTAGTCATACTCAATCTCGATAATGATACTCAGGAAGTTGAATTCCCACTTGATGTACATACTACCACCGAATTTTTTAGCGGAGAAAGAGCTCATTTACACGAGGGGGATGTAATTTCGGTAAGTCCTAATTCTTTCACCGTTTGGGTTAACAATTAAAATATTGAACTATGGCACGTAAGCCCCGCCTTTCTTTTTGGCAGATTTGGAATATGAGTTTCGGTTTTCTGGGAATTCAATTTGGATTTGCCTTACAAAATGCCAATGTCAGCCGGATATTTGAAACACTCGGTGCTGATATCGCGCTAATTCCTATTTTATGGATAGCCGCCCCGGTAACCGGGCTGATCGTGCAACCCATTGTCGGCTATCTAAGTGACAATACCTGGAATAAACTGGGCAGGCGGAGACCTTACTTCTTGCTTGGAGCTATTCTCGCATCAGCAGCTTTATTTATCATGCCCAATTCACCCGTTCTGTGGGTTGCTGCCGGTATGCTATGGATATTGGATGCCTCTATCAATATTACTATGGAGCCATTCCGTGCTTTTGTAGGAGACATGCTTCCTTCAGAGCAACGTACCAAGGGCTTTGCTATGCAATCCTTTTTTATTGGGATAGCTGCATTTGTTGGCTCTTTTCTTCCCTACCTAATGACGGAGGTTTTTAATATCAGTAATACGGCACCGGAGGGTATGATACCGGATTCTGTAAAATTCTCCTTTTACATAGGCGGTATTATTTTCTTTTTATCTGTTTTGTGGACGGTTTACAGTACCAAAGAATACAGTCCGGAGGAACTTAAAGAATTTGAAGAAGCTGAGCAGGAACGTCTGGGAGTCGATAGCGAAAAAATCAGAGAAGAGGTGCCAACCGAAGATTTGGTAAAAGCCAAATCCAAACACAGTCCCTTTATCATTTTGGCAGGTATAATCACCACCGCAATGGTTTACTTTTTTGATCTGGAGCAGGAGTTGTACATACTTACTATTGGGATTTTATCTGTCGGTTTATTGCTGCTTTTTACCATAAGTTTGCAAAAGTCGGGGAGTAAAAATGGTTTGGTGGTGGTCTCCAATGACCTTTATCTCATGCCAAAAACCATGAAACAGCTTGCCGTGGTACAGTTTTTTTCCTGGTTTGCGCTTTTTGCCATGTGGATATACACCACTGCAGGTGTTACTGCCCACATCTATGACATGGGTATTGGTGAAGCAGAAGTTACCGAAATGGAAAGTCATATTGTGCTACTTGAGGAACAAACGGAAGCGGAGTGGTACAGACGCTTAGCAGGAGTTAAAAGAGATGTTGAAGGATTTAGAGAGGAATTGGAAAGTGGAGCTACGGAAGTTTCAGCAAGCATGAGGGTGGTGAACTTTTTTATGCAAGAAGATAGAGCGGATATTACCGAGTCATTGCGGTCTAATTTACAGCGAGTAGAAAGGGAGTACAATGAGGGGGCTAATTGGGTAGGTGTAGCTTTTGCTATTTATAATGGTTTCGCGGCATTGGTGGCTTTTTTACTGCCGGTCATGGCGCGATATACCAATAGAAAGACCACTCATGCCGTTGCGCTTGTTGCCGGGGCAATAGGTTTGATATCGGTCTATTTTATTTCGGATCCTATGTGGATATTGGTCTCCATGGTTGGGGTAGGATTGGCCTGGGCGAGTATTTTGTCCATGCCATATGCGATCCTCGCAGGTTCTTTGCCGGCAGCTAAAATGGGAACCTACATGGGGATTTTCAACTTTTTCATTGTACTTCCACAAATACTTGCTGCTTCTATACTCGGCGTGATTGTAGGTTCGCTGTTTTCAGGACAAGCCATTTTTGCATTAGTACTTGGAGGTGCGACATGGATATTGGCAGCAGGCTTAACATTTTTAGTGGATGATGTAGATGATCCTGACCATGTGCCAGCAGAGGTTGAATCAAATTTGTAAGTTTTTAGATTTGGAACCTTGTTTCGGTTCACCACCTTTATTTGGTTGGACCAAGTAGGCTAAACAACCTGAATTTGCATTAAGACCTCTCAGTTTTAGTAAATAGAATGTGATTAGGAGATGTAATTTTGAAATATTCTAAAGTTTAGTGGAAGAAGATAACCTTTAGGGTCTTCAAGCACCCTGAAGGTTTGCAGCGTGAGCATAATTTGAAGCAACAAAAGTTTATATAATAAAAAAATATGAATAAAAAAACACGATTTAGAAATATGCATTCAATATATAGGTTTTCATTTCTTTTCTTTTTTCTATTAATAGCAAGTTCACTGGTAGGTCAGGAAATGATCTATACTACTGCATCTGATCTCAGCAGAGAAGAACAAGAAAGACGACTTCCTCAGGGAGTAGAAAGGTCGCCACATCATAGTCCGCAGATACCCGGTGATTTCAGTCATAGCAGGGTACAGCCTCCATTCTGGTGGGCAGGCATGAAGGATCCCAATCTTGAACTGATCATCTATGATGATGGAATTGCTCACTACGATGCAAGGATTGAAACTGATGGAGTTCAGCTAATAGAGACCGTTCGTTTGGAAAACCCCAATTATCTTGTCCTGCGTTTGAATATAGGTCAAAATGTTCCATCGGGGACTTTTCCCATAATGCTGAGCTCTAGACTCAATAATCGAACTGAACGGGTTATAGAATATGAATTAAAAGGACGCTGTCAGCACCATAAGGAATTGTCCGGTCTGAATACCTCTGATGTAATTTATCTAATTATGCCCGATCGGTTCGCAAATGGGGACTACACCAATGACAGCTTCGATGACATGAATCAGCAGGGCATTGACCGAAGAAGAGTATTCTACCGTCACGGTGGGGACATACAGGGTGTTATCGACCATCTGGATTATCTTGAAGAACTTGGGGTAACTGCACTGTGGCTCAATCCCGTTATGGAAAATGATCAGCCCTATGAATCCTACCATGGATATGCCATTACCGATCATTATGTAGTGGACAGGCGCTTAGGAAGCAATGAACTCTATCGCGAACTCAGCGAAAGAGCCGCTGAAAGAGGCATCAAAATAGTTCACGATGTAATTTACAACCACTTCGGTGACCATCACTGGATGTTCAAAGACTTGCCGGCTGAAGACTTTTTTCATTGGCATGATGAATTTACGCGTACCACTTATCGCTCTACCACGCTCATGGATCCCTATGTGGCACGTACTGATCTGGATCGCTACCAAAGAGGTTGGTTTGATAATCACATGCCCGATGTAAATCAAAAGAATCAGATAATGGCCAACTTCCTGATTCAAAATACCATCTGGTTTATCGAGTATTTTAAACTTAACGGTTTGAGAATAGACACCTATTCCTATTCTGATCTGGATTTTATGGCTGATCTCGCAAAAAGGGTATATAACGAATACCCTGAGATAGGGATATTCTCAGAAACCTGGGTACATGGACCCGGTATTCAGTCTTATTTTGCGACCACTACCAATCCCTTTGCGCGTTTTAATTCATATATTGACGGGCTAACGGATTTTCAGTTGTACTATGCTATACTTGAAGCATTGAATGAGCCACAAGGATGGACAAAAGGCGTGGAGCGCATTTACTATACGCTTGCGCAAGATCATTTATACAAAAATCCATATGCGCATGTAACCTTTGTTGATAATCACGATTTAGATCGTTTCCTTTCGGCAGTAGATGAGGATATGGACAAGTTTAAAACGGGTTTGATCCTCCTCTTTACCACAAGGGGAATCCCAATGATTTACTACGGCACTGAAATAGCCATGAAAAACCGCGCCAATCCGGATGGTTGGGTAAGAGAAGGTTTTCCCGGAGGATGGAAAGAAGATGAGGTCAGTAAATTTACAGCAGACGGAAGAACTGATCTGGAAAATGAAATTTTCGACTTTGTCCAAAAGCTGATTTCCATCAGGAAAGTTATTCCTGCATTCGGAGATGGATGTATGATTCAGTTTATCCCTGAGTCCGGTATATATGCTTTTTACAGGCTATCCGAAGAGGACACCTATCTCGTACTCCTCAATTTTTCAGATGCGGATCAAAGTATGTCTCTCAACCGGT